>JASHRP010000107.1 GCA_030037375.1 Bryobacteraceae bacterium
TACGTGTCAGAGCCGTGCTGCCGGAGCAGCTAAGACTAAAAACTAAATCTACGCCAAATTGCGGCGGATGTCAAACGCTGGCGCGGAGCGCTTTGGGTCGAAAGCAAAGCCTATACTCGCCGATGTCCGGCTGGCCAAGGCGGTCACGCGACCGCAGAGTCACGCAAGGCGGCCTCCCCGATTCGCTTGGCTCCTAGCCGTTCGACAGTTCGTCCTTCAACGATGCTAAGGCTGCCTCGACGGACGGGTAGTCGCCGCTCCAGTCGGTCTGAACGTTATCAGTTGCTCTCAGTATCTTCCAGTTCCCCCGATACGGCGCGCCGAAGTTCGCGATCCAGGCTTGCTCACCCGACGGCAAGTTTTCTACAACGTACTGATATACCTCAGTCCACTTTGTTACATCAGGCCCCGAACCGACTCGTCCGATGGGCTTTAGTGTTAAATCCAGGCCCGTATAGCTGCGGAGTCCCTCACTCTTGGGCAGTTTTCCAGCGTTACGGAGATCAGCTACTAGATTCCTTGTAACCTCCAGGATCGTTTCGGTCATCCCCTTGCCGACTTCCGGCATTGCCCTCTCTTGTTCGTCGATCCCGAGGGTGGAATTCGTAACAAATACTGTTGCGAACATCTGGCCCTGGCCTCCGAGTACATCAATGTTCACCGGAACCCTGTTTGGCGGATAGAGTCGGATTAGCTCCTTCTGCACAATTTCTTCCAAGGTCCTATTGCCAAGGAAACTTGCGCTTCGATTCCAATGAGCGAGGCCAGTTCTGTCGGGCTGGTTCGCGTAAGGCTTGTTCAGTTGCCAGTCATCGGGGCGGCCTTCAAAGATGTCGTGGAATCGCCTTTGCTCAACCAACGGACGATTGAGATTGATCTCCCATAATGGGAAGAACAGACCGAGCGTGTCCTCCGGCAGGCGTTTCTCATCCAGCCCAAGCGGCCCCACGATTACTCCGACCTGCCCATTGAACACATCGGTGCGAGCGTCGAAACCCTCCCTCCGCAGTTCTGCTGTAAAGTCACCGACGCTCAATATGTCGATCGGGAACTTCATAACTCTTTTTCCTCCCAATCACCGGTTGGCAGACGTCCTAACGGGGATCGGAGCTCCACGTCCAGGATGCTGTCGGTGACCTCTTTCAGCGTGGACTCATAGCCCAGCTTCACGAAATCGATCCATTTAAGATGCTGAAGCAACGCGGGGGGCTCTGTTCCGTCCAGCTTTATGCAAATGATCTTTTTCACGGAGCCCTGAGCGTTACGGGAGATCGCAGAGGCGATTTCCATCTTCACGTACGGGCTCGCCGCACTCGATTTGGAGACCACGAGAACAAAGAACCGGCACGCCTGCAGGCCCTCGTCCATCTTCTCAGGAATCGAGTCTCCCGCCTTTATTTCAAAAGCAGAATACCAAGCGTCGATTCCAATCCGTCGCAGATCCACCACGAATCTGTCTACAAACTCGCGGTCCTCCCCCGAATGACTCACAAATGTGTGGGAGGGAGACCGTGCGGCAGTTGTGGCCTCGGGTATTGCTGTCACCAACGTGTCTCCACCAAAATCATTACGTTAAAAAACCCTAGGTGGACGGCAGCCTTTAAAATATTGGATTAGAGCGACGAGCCCAAAGATGTTGATCTACTGAGGATCTGAGCAACCGAAGGACAAAGTCGGCTTCCAGACCCAAGCTCATGCCGCACGAAAGTTCAGCTCAGCGGTCCGACATCGCATCGGTGCTCACCTAGCCTTCGACAATCCGGCGGCCGCGCTCGAATAGCTCCGCCGCTTCGTCGGCCACTTTGCGGCCTTGATCGTAGAGGTCGCGGCCCTTATCGAGCAGATCGCGGCCGGCGTCGCCGATCGCCTCACCCGATTTGCGAGCCTTCTTGCCTAAATACTTGCGCGTGGCCTCGCCGGATTGAGGAGCGTACAAAAGAGCGATGGTCGCGCCGATCGCCGCGCCCGCGACGAACCATACCAATTTCCCGCCGTTGTCCTGTGCCATGCCTATATCCTATCTCGGATTTCTGCGCCGGTTGCGCCTATGTTGTACACTGGCCTCTGTTTGATGAGGGCCACGTGGCCAGCAATGTATTGACTCCGTCGACGAGTTACTCGAACGCCCGCAGCGCGATGGCCGCCGGATTTCTCGGCTGGACCTTCGATGCGTTCGACTTCTTCGTGCTCGCGCTGGTTCTCCCGCAGGTAGCAAAGGATTTCGGCCGCTCTGTTCCCGCGCTTGCGCTCACCACCACTGCGACGCTCGCCACGCGTCCCATTGGCGCGTTTATCTTCGGCTTATTGGCCGATCGGCGCGGCCGACGGCCGGTGTTGATCGCCAACATCGCGTTTTATTCCGCGATGGAGGTGCTGTCGGGTCTTGCTCCCAATTACACGATCTTCCTGATCACGCGACTGCTTTACGGGATCGGGATGGGCGGCAACTGGGGCGTCGGCGCGTCGCTGGTTTTGGAATCGGTGCCGCCCAAGTGGCGCGGAGTGGCCTCCGGACTTCTGCAGCAGGGCTATGCAGTCGGCTATCTTCTGGCCGCCGGCGCTCTTTACACGATCTACCCGCGGTGGGGATGGCGCTCGATGTTTTTCGCAGGGGTGATCCCAGCCGCACTCACGATTTTGATCTGCACCAGAGTTCAGGAATCGGAAGTATGGCATGAGGCTCGAACAAGCTGGGAGGCGTACCGCGGCGCGATCTTCGGCAACATGCGCCTGTTCCTCTATCTGGTGGTGCTGATGTCGATGATGAACTTCATTTCTCACGGCACGCAGGACATGTACCCGACGTATCTGCAGCGGCAGCTTCACTACAATGTTGGCGCGACTTCCCTGGTGACGGCGATCTCGATGCTGGGCGCGATCTTCGGAGGGCTGGTGATCGGGTATTGGTCAGATCGCATCGGGCGCAGGCGTTCGATGATCACGGCCGCGCTCGCCGCAGTGTGCGTGATTCCTCTGTGGGTGTTCGCTCCGAACCAATCTCTGGTAATGATCGGAGCCTTCCTTATGCAGTTCATGGTGCAGGGAGCTTGGGGAGTGATCCCGGCTCACATCAACGAGCTTTCGCCGCCGCAGGTGCGCGGGTTCTTTCCCGGATTCGCGTACCAGACCGGCGTGTTGATCGCGTCGAGCATCGGCTACATCGAAGCTGTGCTGGGCGAGCACTTCAGTTACGCGGTGGCGATGGGCGGGCTCGCGGCAGCCGTTTTTCTGATCGGTTCGATCGTAATCTCGGCCGGGCCGGAAGCCAAGGGCGTATCGTTCGCAAAAAGCGCCGCAGGTTGATTCGAGCTCAAGCCTTCAGCGATTCCAGCACCTTATCAGCATGGCCATCGACTTTCACGCGCGGGAAGATCTTCGCGACCTTGCCTTCAGGATCCACCACAATCGTGGTCCGTTCGATTCCCATATAGGTGCGGCCGTAGTTCTTCTTTTCCTTCCAAACGCCATAGGCTTCGGCGATGGCATGATCCGGGTCCGGCACGAGGGTGTATGGCAATCCGTACTTGGCGGCGAATTTCTCTTGAGCCTCGCTCTTGTCCGGGGAGATTCCGACGATCTCCGCGTTCAGCTTCGCGAATTTCTTGGAAGAATCGCGGAACTCGCAGGATTCGCGCGTGCATCCGGGCGTGTCAGCCTTGGGAAAGAAGAACAGCACGACATGCTTGCCGCGGAGCTTCGAAAGCTGGAACGATCCCGCGTGGATCTCCGGCGCGCGGTCGCCGGCTTGGAGACTCATATGCCGTGATTGTAAACTAAACGAAGGTGCTCAATCGGATGAAGAAGAATTATATCTGCGTAGGAGTATTCGGCGGCTTGCTGTTAGCGGGCGCGGTTCTCAACGCCGCGGACGGCGACGCAAAGAAGGGGAAGGATCTTTTTGAGCAGAACTGCGACGTTTGCCACAACGCCGATAGCACGGATGCCAAGGTCGGGCCGGGCCTCAAAGGCTTGTTCAAAAAGGAGAACCTGACCAGCGATTCGGACAAGAAGGTGACCGACACGACTGTAATGGAGATTATCAACAAAGGCAGCCCGGCCGGGATGCCCGCGTTCGAGGATCAGCTTTCCGCTCAGCAGCGTGCGGATGTACTGGCGTACCTGAAGACTTTGTAGCTCGCAACAAACGTCCCCATCGTCTAGCCCGGCCTAGGACATCGCCCTTTCACGGCGGTAACGGGGGTTCGAATCCCCCTGGGGACGCCAAACACCGCCAAGCGGCTTCGCCGCAGTCCTCCGACAGCCCGAAGGCGCGGTGACGCCGCCGTGACGATAGAACATGACGTTTCACGAGGGTCGCAGTCTGACGGGTGGTGACCGATAATTTGCGTTGGGAATCTTTGCGAGACTGGACATGTGAGCGTGATATCGATGACTGCGTTACCGGATGGAATGTTCTCGCTCTCTGAGATGCAGGAGGCGCAAGGATCAGAGCCAGCGTCGATGCTACCGGGACTGACCGAGCAGGGGTTGCTCGGCCGGTTGCTTTAAAACGGGCTTGGTCGCTGGTTTGCTGCGGACTTGATTGCCCGAGCCAAGCTGAAGGGAACCGAGCTTTTTTAAACGGGACGGGCTAGTCCGCGTCCAGGATCTTTGAGGCCATGGCGGCCCTCATCCCCTGCTGTTGCCGTATCTTTTCCCGTGACCAGCCCCGGCTACGCCCGACAGCCCTTACGTATTCACGTATGCTGCGCTCTAGCAGTTCGACCGCAGCCTTCCTCATGCTCTCTCGATCCCGCTCAGAGAGCAGCCGTTGAGTTTCGTTAGAGGCTGCGCTGAGCCACTCGATGGCCTCTGCCTTTCTCGGGTGGCCGTCATGCTCTTCGAGCCAAAGCTCCACTTCAGTCTCCGCAGAAGGCAGGTCTTTGCCGATCCGAGATATACCGACAGCCCTGTCCAACAATGATCTGAAGATCGTCGCTAGTCGTTAGGTACTTAGGTTGTGACATGTCTTGGCCTGTCCGCGCTTATGTATGAGCCTACGCAACTGCGGACGCCTCCCTCCACGTGTTCTTTACCGCTCCACCGCCGTCTCCACTCCCGGCGAGGTCCCGATCATGAACCGGCCACGATCCTTAGGATCGGCGGGTTTCCACGATTCGTCGCGTAAAGCGTAGACGTTGTAAATTCCGCCGCCGGCGGCGATGCGGTCCGCGCAAGCGATTCGGACAATATTGCCATCGAGGGAAAAGGTGAGCAGGCCGCCGCTGACTTCACCGGCTCTGCCAAGCCCAGGGTGTGGCGCGAAGGCGAGAACATAGCGGCCGTATCCCGGCGCATATACCCACACAACGCCGCCGCGAAGAACCTCGGGTAGCGGCGCCGCTTCGAGCGGTACTCCGTTCACGCTGACGCTGGGTTTGGCGAGCGTGAACTCGGAGTCCAACGCGTAAGCGTCGCGAGCAGCGTCCCTTCGCTTCGGCATCTTATCGACACGGCCGATGTGCAGATAATCAACCATCTCGACACCGTTCGGGATGGTGTAAAGCAACAAACGAACCTCGTCGCCGTCGCGAACAATCTGCGGAACCGGGTATTGCGCCGGCGAGACCATCTTCCAGTCGCCTCGCGGCCGCAAGTCGGAAGGAGCGGGACCTGTTGGCGCGGCGAATGCGACACGATAGGCCCCGTCGAGCGATTTCTCCACCGTGATCTTGTAACTCACATAAATCAGGCGAAGGTTGTCTCGAACGTAGCGCTCGAAGGTGGACTTCGATGATCCCCGCTCCGCGTTCGCAAACCCGGCGATGACGCTTTCCGCATAATCCTCGGGAAGCTGCTCGATCCACGTATCGAACTGTGCGCAAGGAGACGCGGCATCAAGGCCCAGCGATTCGGGGTCGGGGCTTTTTCCCGGCACGATCAACTGGCCTCCGACTAGAACGAGCGTCCCAGAACGCAGCGCCGCGATTGTTGCGCAGGTGTTCGAAGCCCCGTCGAATAGAGGCGTGGTCTGCCCGGCCTCGGACGTGGCGATCCGCACTCCATGTTGCAGGGCTTGCGGCGGAGCCGACTGCGCGAACGCCGGAAGCATGGGCAGAACGAGCAACCATCCGGCGAATTTCATTGACCCGCTTCTAAATATAACCCGCTCAGTACAACGTGAACGCGAACAGCGAATCGCCTGCGGCCACCAGCAGGTACTGATGTCCGTCGAGCATGTACGTCTCCGGCGCATTTGACACCTGGCCGATGTGCGAGTGCCACAGCGGCTTGCCGTCGGCGGGATCGTAGGCGACGATGTTGCCCCCGAGATCACCGCCGAAGAGAAGTTTTCCGGCGGTGGTCAGCAAACCCTGAGCTCCGCCGCCGCCGGTGCCGGGGAATTTGTGACGCCATACGACCTTGCCGGTCTTGTAATCGATCGCGGTCAGATAGCCGCCAGTCGATCCCACGCTCTGCTCCTCTTTACCGCCGAGTCCCATCGCTCCTCTCGGATCGGTCTCGGTCAGGTAGTACATCGCGTAGCTATCGTTTTGCGGAACGTAGAATAAGCCGGTGTCCGGACTGTAGGCGGGCGGTGGCCAGTTGGTGATACCGCCGTTGGCCGGAGAGACCAGCGAACCACCGATATCGAAATCCTTCTTCGGATCGCGGACCGGCGCGCCTTTGGCGTTGTAGCCCTGCGCCCAGTTCGCCGCGTCCGTGAACTTGCCGGTCACCAGATGCTCACCCGTGAGCCGGTCGAGCGTGAAGTAATAGCCGTTGCGGCTGGCCGTCAGCACCATCTTGCGAGGCTTGCCGTTGAACTCGCCATCTACTAGGACGGGTGTTTGCGCGCTATCCCAATCGTGCGTATCGTGGGGCGAGGTCTGATAGTACCAAGCCATCTTGCCCGTATCGACGTTGATAGCCACGATCGAACACGTATACAAATTGTCCCCTTCGCCGCGGCTCACCGACGTGTAGGCCGGCGAAGGATTGCCCGTGCCGAGGATATAAAGATGCGTTTCGGGATCGTAAGAACCGGGAACCCACATCTGCCCACCGCCGTGCTTCGCCGCATCAAGATTCTTCCAGGTCTCGATGCCGGCGTCGCCCGCCTTCATCGGGACCGAATAATACTTCCATTGAACGTCGCCCGTCTCCGGATCGAAGGATTGCAAGATGCCCGGTTCGTCCAAGTCGTCGCCAGTCCCAACTAAAACGTGGTTCCCGATCACGATCGGCGCGGTGGTGGAAAAATACTGCTGCTCAAAGCTGACGATCGGTTTATGCCAGCGCTCCGCTCCTGTTTTCGCATCGAGCGAAACCAGATAATCGTCCGGCGTCTCCATGAACAGCCAGTTGCCGTACATTCCGAACCCGCGGTTCCCTATGTGAGTCCCGCCGCGAGTTTTCCAAAAATAGTGCCAAAGCTCATGCCCGTCGCGAGCGTCCAAGGCCCACGCATTATCTGGAGTGGTCACGTACAGAATGCCGTTGACCTCCAGCACCGCACCCTTGATGTTGGTGCCGCCGCCGGCCGCGGCTTCGCCCGTTCCCTCGCCGCCCATGATTGTCGGGGCGCCGCTGCGTCCACCTGGACCAGCGGCAATCCGGCTCACCCACGCGAGCGTCAGGTTCTTCACGTTCGACTGGTTGATTTGCGTGAGCGAGCTGTACCGCTTCCCAGAGTAGTCGCCTGAGTACGTGGGCCAGGAATCGCCCAGCGGCTTGGCTAGCGTCGCGGGATCCAGCATCTGCGCGGCAGCCGCGCCGCAGGTCAGAACGGTTAATAGGAATGGCTTCATTTGAGAGTCACCAAATACGCCGTCACGTCGTGAATGTCTTTATCCGAATAAACCCGCAGCAGATCCTTATGGGCTTGCAGCGGATCGTGAATCTCGACCTTGGGATTATCGCCATCCCGGCGGAAAGTCCGCTGGGTCCCGTCCCCCTCCGTCAGGGTAACGACGAAATCGTCGATCCGCACCAGGCGCCCTTCGATGCGCTGTCCCGAGGGCACCGTCACGCTGACTGTCGCCGCCGCGCCCGTGTTTCCTCCTCGCCCGCCCGCGGCCGGCATCAGCCAGCGTTGTTGCAGCGTGCGGCCGTCGGAGATTCTGCTTCCGATCCCCTTTAAATCGCCGGTTGTCGAATGACATGAGCCGCACTTCGCTTGGAAATAAGCCGCGCCCGCCTTCGCGTCTCCTACGACCACACTCGGCGGGCGGTTCCGCGAGGCGTCATAGCCGGCCACGCGAAAGCTGTGCAGGAAGGCGGCGATATCGGAGGTCTGCGCGGCAGTGAAATCGAACTTCGGCATGCCTTCCGGAAGGCGGCCACTTTGAAGGACCTTTCCGATCAGATCGCCGTCCTTATCGTTGAGCACCACATCTCCGCGGATCAAGTTCGGCCCCATGTCTCCGCCGCGAGCGTCTTCGCCATGGCAAAGCGCGCAGTTGACGTCGTAGATTTTCTTACCGCGAGCCACGGCTGTCGGGTCAGGCGTTCGCTGCGGATACGCATTCGCAAACCCTCCGCCGCCCGCCGGGGCCGCGGGCTGCTTGTTCGCGCCGCCTCGCGCGGGAGCCTGGGCGTTTCCTTGCCACGCCGCAATCAAAGCCGCAGCCCCGAGAGCCGGAAGGATGAATCGCCGCCTCATCCGACTAAAATATCCTTCGCGAATTGCAGGCATTTTGCAACTTCGATCACGGGATCGGTGCCTTGATACTCGTATTCGATGTTGGCCGGAAACGGGTACTGCTCGCGCCGAAGCAGTTGAAGCACTTCACGGATGGGAGTTTCGCCGTCGCCCCAGCGCACGTTGGCGCCGCGCCCGCTGCCCTGGTTCCGGAAACGGTCTTTCAAATGCAGATTCGTGATTCGGTCGTGATAGCGGCGGATGAACGGGACTGCGTCATAGCCCGCGGCCGTATAGTGCCCGATGTCAAGGTTCACGCCGATATACGGGCTGAACGACATGATCTTTTCAAATGTTTCCGGCTTTGCGAACTGCTCCGGGTCGCAGATGTCATCGTGTCCGTGACCGCCCCAAGTTAATTTGTACCGGTCCGCGAACGGGGCCACGCGTTTGGCGATGGTTACGGTCGAGCTCGACGTAATCGCTTTGACACCCAAAGCTTGGGCCATGCGGAACGCGTAATCGATCTCATCGTCGGCGATATTGCCGTTCATGTTGTAGCAGAGGAGCGCGAGCTCGATTCCAGCGTCATCGAACTGCTTGCGCAGTTCTCGGTACTTGTTCATGGTCGCTTCGGACGTACGCCACTGCGCGACTTCCTGGCGGAACTTTTGCTGCTCCGGAGATATTGGCGCCGGCGCCGCAGAGGCGTTCGCGGCACGGGCTGGACCAGGGGCTTGCGGCGCACGCCCATCGCAGACACTGCCGGAATAGTACGCGACCGGTCGCGCCGCAGCCCGTCCGCCAGCGCCGCGCCCGCCGTTCCCTGCCGGAGCGGCCTGCGGACGCGGAGGAGCGGTGGGAGCGCCCACCAGGGTCTCCGCGTGATCCGACATCAATTCGACTTCGCTGATCCCGAGCTTGGCGATGGTGGACATCAGATCCGTCGCAGGCATGGTTCGGAAACTATACGAGATGACGCCGATCTGAACCCCGGCGAAACGCGAGTCCGGCTTGGCGATGCGGCCGCGTCCGCCTTGCGCGCGCAGTAGCGCGCCAGACCAGATGGCGGGCGCGCTGGCCGCGGCTAAACCGACGAATTTGCGTCGAGAAATTGACATTACCGGCCTCCCTAATTGCAGTTAACATTCTACAGCCGCTATTTGCTAAAGTTCATAGCTCCTGTCGCCGAAACCAATAGGGAATGGTAATCATCCTCAAGACGAGGTCTCGCTACGTGGCTGCATGTCTCAAAGCCATGGCGTCTGTACGATTGCCAATTCGATCCGTTGGCCTGCTCACCGCAGGGTTGGTTCTTTCCGCGATGGCGACGGTCGATCCAACGCCGCTTCCGGCTGCGCCCGCGCCTGAGCGGGTGGATGGTCGCGTCGCGCGTTTGGAGCGATTCTTCCGCCGCTATCATTGCCCCGAACCCTTCTACATCCACGGGTACCTGCGCGCGGCGGACGGCTACCATCTCGATTACCGGCTGCTGCCGGCGATTTCAATTCGGGAGACGCGCTGCGGCGCAGAAGAGTGGCGCAACAACCGCTGGGGCTACCACCCCCGCCGCCAACCCTTCGATTCCGTTGAGCAGGGCATCGGCTATATCTCGTGGCAGCTCGCCGAAGGACCGTTTTACAAGAACAAAACTCTCGAGCAGAAACTTTTCACTTACAACCCGCTGCCGGCCTATCCGCGCGAAGTTCAATCGATCATGCGTCAAATCGAATAGGTTCACTCCCGGTGTAAACTTACGCGTGGGAGGTCCGGATCTATGAAGAACCTCGGACGTATCGTTGCCGCCGGAGCGTTTGCGTTCGCATTTGTTGTCATGCTCGACGCGGATAACGCGAAGATCACCAATCTCATCACCGGCAAGAGCGCCTTCGTCGACACCAAGGACGTCAAGCCCGGCATGTTCCGGAAGATCACCGCGAGCGATCTTCCCAAGCCTTACGACACGCCCTCCAATCGCAATACAAGGAGCGAGGCTCGGCCGGCCGGAGCTTTGCCGCAAGCGCCCGCTGGATTTCAGGTGGAGCTCTATCTCGACAATCTCAAGGGCCCCCGTCAGATTCGCATGGCGCCCAACGGCGACTTCTTCGTGACGGAGACCAATGCCGGCGAGATCAAAGTCATCCGCGGCCGCGGGGCCGACGGTAAGCCGCAACAAGTGGAAACGTTTGCTACCGGCCAGCGCGGCGTGTTCGGAATCAACTTTTACCCGCCTGGTCCCAATCCGCAGTGGGTGTACGCCGGCAACACCAGCTCTCTCGTCCGCTTTCCCTACAAAAACGGCGATATGAAAGCCTCGGGCCCGGCTCAGACGATCATCCCGGAACTCCCCTCGGGCGGCCACTCAACGCGCGATCTCGTGTTTTCGAAAGACGGCAAATCGATGTTCGTGGCCGTCGGGTCGGGCAGCAATGTCGACGATCCCGATACGCACCCCTCGGAAACGCATCGTGCGAATATTCTCGAATACACTCCGGAAGGGAGGTTCGTGCGCGTGTACGCGTCGGGAATCCGCAATCCAGTTGGATTGGGCGTGAATCCGGAGACCGGCGAAGTGTGGTGCTCCGTGAATGAGCGCGACGAGCTCGGCGATAACCTGGTGCCCGATTACATTACGCATGTCGAGCCCGGCGGATTCTACGGCTGGCCGTGGTTTTATATGGGCGCGCATCAAGACCCGCGGCACCAGGGCAAGCATCCTGAGCTGAAGGATAAGGTGCTGGTGCCCGACGTCCTGATGCAGCCGCACAATGCCTCGCTCGGCTTGGTGTTTTACGAGGGCACACAGTTCCCTCAGGAATATCGAGGAGATTTGTTTGCTGCGGAACACGGCTCGTGGAACCGCGAGAACGAATCCGGCCATGAGGTGGTCCGGGTTCCTTTGAACAAGGGCCGCGCCAGCGGTGTGTACGAGGACTTCCTGACGTTCCTCGGTCCCGACGGTCAAGCCTGGGGCCGTCCGGTCGGCGTCGCTGTGGGAAAAGACGGCGAGCTGTATGTGACCGATGACGGCTCCCGAACCATCTGGCGCGTGACATATACAGGGAAATAAATCCCATTCTGCTTTTCATGTCGAGTCGCCTGGTTCGGCCGGGATGAGGAACGTCGCCCCGACTGTCAAGGGAGTCCGTGCACCTCCGGGCTGGATTTCATCACGGGCGATCGGAGCTAGAATTTAGACATGAAGTCCCAGGGTTTGCTTTTCTTGATTCCGCTGCTTTCTCCGGCCGCGGATATTCCCGCGGGCACGCATGTGCTGCTGAAGATGGTGAATTCGGTGAGCACCCGGACCGCGAAGGCGGGCGATCAGGTTTATCTTCAGACCGCCAGCCCGATCGCCGCGGGCGGCGAGATTCTGATCCCCGTGGGCACGTATGTCCAGGGAACCGTGGCCGAAGCCAAGCGCAGCGGACGAGTCAAGGGCCGGGCTGAGATTGCCCTGCATTTGGACACGCTCACCTTCGCCAGCGGCAAGGCGCTGAAGATCGCCGCGCCGCATGTCGACTCGGTCGATTCTGACGAACATGGTCAGAAGGTGACCAACGACGAGGGGACGATCAAACAGGCCGGGTCGAAGCTCCAGGACGCCGGACGCATCGCGATTCTTGCCGGGACCGGGGCCGCGATCGGCGGGCTCGCGACCGAGAGCGTGAAAGGCGCGGGAATCGGGGCCGGGGTGGGCGGCGCCGTCGGCGTTGCAACCGCGCTGCTCACGCGCGGCCACGAAGTGGATCTGCGTGCCGGCAGCACTCTAGACGTAGTATTCGACCGGCCTATTTCGATCGAATAGGCGGTCTGGATAACTGCCAGATTAGACGGGTTACGCCGGGGTCGGCGTATGGACCGGCGTGTGATCCGGAGTCGAGGTGGTTTTCTTGTTCCGCCCCAGCTTGGTTTGCAGACCCGCCATGTACGTATAGAAGACCGGGGTCAGATATAGAGTGACCAACTGCGAGAAAATCAGTCCGCCGACCACCACCAAGCCCAGCGGCTGGCGAGCCTCGCCGCCCGCGCCATAGCCCAGCGCGATCGGAACCGCGCCAAGCAACGCCGCCATCGTGGTCATCATGATCGGCCGGAACCGGATCAGGCAGCCTTCATAAATCGCTTTGACGGGAGGCAAACCCTGGTTGCGTTCGGCGTCCAGAGCGAAGTCGATCTGCATGATTGCGTTCTTTTCCACGATGCCGATCAGCATAATCAAGCCGACGAATGCATAAATGTTCAGATCCATGTGGAACAGCAGCAGAGTAATCAGCGCGCCGAACCCCGCGGATGGAAGACCGGACAAGATCGTGAGCGGATGGATGTAGCTTTCGTACAAGATGCCAAGCACGATGTACACCACCAGGATCGCCACGACCAGCAGCAGCAGCAGGTTGTTCAGCGAACTGGTGAACTCCTTGGCCGTGCCCTGCGCGGAATAGGTAACTGTGTCGGGGACCACATTGGCTGCCGCGGCCAGCGCCTGGCTGACAACGTCGCCCAGCGCGTAACCAGGCTTGATGTTGAAGGAAATGGTCACGGCGGGCAGCATGCCGAAATGGTTTATCGACTGCGGCCCGGCTTCCTGCGTAACCTTGGCCAGGGTCTCGAGCGGGATCAACTGTCCGCTGGAGGACTTGAAATACAGCAGCGACAGCGAATGCGGATCGGATTGGAACTTCGGCTCCAGTTCCAGAAGCACCTTGAACTCATTGATGGGCGCGTAAATGGTTGAGACCCACTTCGGACCGAACGCGTCGTAGAAAGCCCCCTCGACCGTGTTGGCATTGACGTTCAAAGCGGCGGCCTTATCGCGATCGATGTCTACTTTCACCTGCGGGCTGGTGATGGCGAGATCGCTGGTCAAATCCTGGATTCCCTGAATATCGCCAAGCGCCTTCACCAAATCGTCGGACGCTTTATACAACCCCGGCTTGTCGGGTGAAACCAGCGAGATCTGGTACAAGCTCTTGGTCACCTGTCCGCCGATCTGGATGGTCGGCGGATTCTGCAGGTACACCTTCATGCCGGGGATGTTCGAGACTTGCGGGCGCAAATCGTCGATGATCTGATTGACCAGCTCCTTGCGCTGATTCCGGGGTTTCAGGCGCACCACCATCTCGCCGTAATTCGGCCCTCCTAGAGTCGAAGCCCCGGTTCCGCCCACCGTCGACATCAGCGCCGCCACGTTCGGATTCTGGCGCACGATGTCGGCGACGACGCCTTGATACTTCGCCATCTCGTAGAACGAGGTTCCCTGCGCGGCTTCGGTGATCACCGAAAGCTGGTCGGTGTCCTGATCGGGGATGAAGCCCTTCGGGATGGTGACGAACATGTACACCGTGGCCGCGAGCACAGCCGCGCCCGCGAACATGGTCGCCAAGCGGTGCCGCAGGACCACCTGCAAAGTGCGGTCGTAGATGTGCAGCATGCCATCGAAGAATCGCTCCGTTACACGATAAAACCTGGACCGGTTGTGATGGTCAGGGGCGCGCAGGAAACGGCTGCACAGCATGGGCGTAAGCGTCACGGAGACCACGCCCGAAATCAGAATCGCCACGCATATGGTGACCGAGAATTCGCGGAACAAGCGGCCCAGGATGCCCGACATGAACAACACCGGGATGAACACCGCGGCCAGCGACAAAGTCATCGACACAATGGTGAAGCCGATCTCGCGCGACCCCACCAGCGACGCGGCCAGCGGCTTCTTCCCCATTTCCATGTGACGGAAGATGTTTTCCAGCATCACGATGGCGTCGTCGACGACGAAGCCCACGGACAAGATCAAAGCCATCATCGAAAGGTTGTCCAGGCTGTAATGCATCAGGTACATCACCGAGAACGTTCCAATGATGGAGAACGGCAGCGCAAGGCTGGGAATCACCGTAGCAGAAACGTTGCGCAGGAACAGGAAGATGACCGTGATCACCAGCGCCAGCGTGAGCAGCATGGTGAACTCGACGTCGTTGTACGACTCGCGGATTGTGTCCGACCGGTCGTAGAGGATCGACATATCGACCGACGGAGGCAGTTCGCCTTTGAAAATCGGCAGGAGCTTCTTGATATCGTCGGTGACCTGGATCGTGTTGGTTCCCGGCTGGCGCTGAATGCCCAGGACGATGGCGCGCTCCGCGTTATTGTTTTCGTCGTAATACCAGGACGCGGTCTTATCGTCCTCGACGCTATCCACCAGGTCGCCGAGCTCATTCAAGCGCACCGGATTCCCGTTGCGATAGGCAACGATCAGCGTCTTATACTCGTCCGCGCTCATCAACTGGCCGCTCGCCTGGAGGGTAAATGCCCGCTGCGGCCCGGTGATCTGCCCGGTGGGCAGGTTCACGTTCCAGGATTGCAGCGCCGTTTCCACTTCATTGATGCCGACCTGATGCGAGGCCAGCGAATGCGGGTCGAGCTGCACGTGAACCGCGTACTTCTGCTGCCCCAGCACCTGCACTTGGGCGACCCCGCTGATGGTGGAAATTCTCTGCGCCAGCCGTGTTTCCGCGTATTCGTCCAGCGTGTAGAGCGGCACCATTTTCGACGTGAGCGCCACAAAGATGATGGGCTGATCCGCGGGGTTGACCTTGGTGAAGGTCGGCGGCGTGGGCATGTTATTGGGCAGCAGCTTCGAAGCTTGGGTGATGGCCGCTTGCGTATCGACCGCCGCGCCGTCCAGGCTCCGGTTAAGGTCGAATTCGAGAGTGACTTGCGTGGATCCCAGCGAGTTGACTGACGTCATCGCGGTCAACCCGGCGATGGTCGAGAACTGATTTTCGAGCGGCGTCGCCACCGCGGATGCCATTGTCTCGGGACTGGCGCCCGGCAGGCTGGCAGTGACCTGAAGGGTGGGGAAATCGACGTTGGGCAGGTCGCTGACCGGCAGGGCGCGATAGGCCACGGTGCCGAACAGCGCGATGGCGGCCATCAACAGGCTGGTAGCGATGGGTCGTTCAATGAACGGCTCGGAAAGATTCATCAGTCGCTAAACCCCGCAAATTCCGGCGTGAGCGCCGCGCCCTTCTTGCGGGATCGGAACCAGCCTACCGTGCCGGCAAGATAGGTGTACACCACCGGCGTCAAATATAGCGTCATCAATTGCGAAAAGAACAATCCGCCTACGACCACCAATCCCAGCGGGCGGCGCGATTCTCCGCCGGCGCCAAAACCAAGAGCCAGCGGCACGGCGCCCAGCATCGCCGCCATTGTAGTCATCATGATCGGGCGGAAACGGATTAAACAGCCTTCGTAAATCGCGTCGGAGGGGGACTTGCCATGCTTCCGTTCCGCCTCTAGCGCGAAATCGATCTGCATGATCGCGTTCTTCTTGACGATCCCGACAAGCATGATGAGACCGACGAAGGAGTAGATGTTGAGCTCGTCCTTGAACAGGATCAGCGTAAGCAACGCTCCCACGCCCGCCGAAGGCAACCCGGAAAGAATCGTGATGGGATGTACATAGCTCTCATACAACACCCCCAGCACGATGTACACCACGCCGATCGCGACAATCAGCAGCAGCGTGAGGTTCTGCATGGAGGCTTGGAACATCTGCGCGTTTCCCGAAAAGCCGGCGCTGATGTTCTGCGGAAGCACTCTCGCCGCCAGATCGGTTACCGCGGCTACCGCCGAGCCCAGGCTCACGCCGGTCTTGAGATTGAAGGAAAGCGTCACCGAAGGGAGTTCGCCGGAATGCGCGATGCTCTGCGGCCCCACGTCCGGAGTCACCTTGGCCAGAGAATCGAGCGGAACCAATTGCCCGTTGCCCGCTTTGAAGTAAATCTTGGAGAGATACTCCGTCCACTCCTGATACTTCGGCTTCATCTCTTCCAGCACTTCGTACTGGTTGACGGCAGTGTAGATGTTGCTGGCCAACTCAGGCCCGTACGCGCTGTACAGCGCGTTCTCGATCTGCTTGGCGTTCAGCCCGTAGAGTGCCGCGCGCTCCCGGTCGATCTTCACCGTCATCAGCGGGTTCTTCATGGTCAGGTCGGTGTTGACGTCGAGCACCTGCGGCAGTTTGGCAATCTCGTCCTCCATCACCTGCGCCCATTTGAACAGCTCATCCGTGTCGATGCCTTGCAGCGTGAACTGGTAGCTGCTATTGCTTTGGCGTCCGCCGATACGAATCGCCTGCGGCAGGTTCATGGACACCTTAAAACCCGCGAAGTTGGACAATTGAGGACGCAGCTTGTCCACCAGTTGCTGGGCTGAAAGCGGGCGCTCGTTTCGCGGCTTCAGCGTTATCTGCATCTGGTTGTAGTTGCCGTTGCTCACGTTGGCGAGAAACGCTTCCACGTTGGGATCCTTGCGGATGATGTCGGCCAGCCGCTTCTGGTACTCCACCAGCTTATAGAAGGAGGTTCCCTGGGCCGCCTGCATGTTCACGCTCAGTTGGTCCTGGTCGTTGTCTGGAATGAATCCCTTGGGCACCTTCTCGAACAGGTACGCGGTCAGGCCGAGCACCGCGAAGAAGACCAGCAGCATCGCCGGACGCGCGCGCAGGACCCCGCGCAGGCTCCACTCGTAACCCTTCAAGGTTTTCTGGAACACCCACTCCGCCGCGCGCGACCACAGCGGCTCGGTTCCCGGCGCGCGAACTTTGAGGAAGCGGCTGCACAGCATCGGCGTGAGGGTAATCGAGACCAGTCCCGAGATCAGAATCGCGGTGGTAATCGTCACGGCGAACTCGCGGAACAGCCGTCCCAGGATGCCGCTCATGAACAGCACCGGAATGAACACGGCCGCGAGCGATACGGTCATCGAGATGATGGTGAACCCGATTTCCTTAGAGCCCTTCAGCGCCGCCTCGTACGGTTCTTCTCCGTGTTCGATGTGGCGCATGATGTTTTCAAGCATCACGATTGCGTCGTCCACGACGAACCCGATCGAGAGAATCAACGCCATCAAAGATAATTGATCCAGGCTGTAGCTCAGCACCGCCATCATCGCGAATGTGCCCAGAAGCGCGAAAGGCAGCGCCATGCTGGGAATGATGGTAGCCGAGGCATTGCGGAGGAACACGAAAATCACCCCAACCACCAGCACCAGCGTGATCAACATCGTCGTCTGAATGTCGGTGAACGACGCGCGAATATTGTGGGACCGGTCAAACCTTACCCGCACGTTGGCCGAGGGTGGAATCTGCTGCGCCAACCCCGGCAGAACGCTCCGGATGGCGTCGGTCACAGCAATAGTATTGGCTCCCGGCTGCCGCATCACTTGAAGCTGGATCGAGCGCTGCTGGCCATCGGAGTTGTACAGCCAAGCCGCTTGCCGCGTATTCTCCACGCTGTCCACTACGTCGGCGATTTCGCCCAGCCGAACCGGAGCGCTGTTGCGATAAGCGACGACGATGTTGGCGAATTCCGCCGCATTCTTGAGCTCGGCGTTCGTGGTCAGCGTGTAAGTTTGGGTCGGGCCGAACATCGTCCCGGTCGGGAGATTAGGATTCCAGTTGGCGATCGCGGAATCGACTTCATTGAGGCCAATGCGCTTCGAAACCAGCTCGTCCGGATCCACCTGAACGCGCACCGCGTATTTCTGCGACCCCTGCACCTGCACCTGCGATACGCCGCTGACCATCGAGAGGCGCGGCATGATCAGGTTCTCGGCGTAATCGTCGAGCTGGCTCATCTGCAGCGTCGGCGAGGTGAGGGTAAGCTGCATGATCGGCTGGTCCGCCGGGTTGTTCTTCCGGAACGATGGCGGACTCGGCATGCCGGGAGGCAGCAGCGGCGTCACTTCGGCGATGGCCGTCTGCACGTCCACGGCCGCGCTATCGATATCCCGGTCCAGGCTGAATTGCAATGTGATTTGGGTTTGCCCGGTTCCGCTCGAGGAGGTCATCGAATCGAGGCCGGCGATGGTGGTGAACTGCCGCTCGAGAACCGTCGCCACGGAAGAAGCCATGGTGGCCGGGTCGGCTCCGGGAAGGTTGGCTTGAACGTTCAGGGTGGGAAAATCGACGCTGGGAAGATCGCTTACCGGCAGAGTCCGGTACGCCACCACTCCGAACAGAGCGATCGCGGCCATCAGGAGGCTGGTGGCAATAGGCCGCCGGATGAAGATCTCTGAAAGGTTCACACCCGCGCTCCGCTGTTAGCCTTTGCGGCCGCCGGGACCGGCATCGGGAGCGCCGTCGCCCTGACCTTGCTTGCCGCGTCCGCCACGCCCTCCGCGACCGCCCTCGCCGATGCTCACCACGGAGCCAGGCTGCAGACGCAACTGCCCATCGGTCACCACCGTCTCCCCGGATTCGATCCCCTTTAGAATCACCAGGTCCTGGTCGACCCTCTCGCCAACGGTTACCGGCCGTGCTTCCACTTTCCGATCGCTTCCGACGACGTAGATGAACTGGCCGTCCTGTCCGTTTTGCACGGCCTGATTGGGAACAGTGACCGCGTTCGGCATGGTGGTTAGCCGGAGGGTAACATTCAAGAACTGCCCTGGCCACAGCTTCAGGTCTTTGTTCTCGAAGGTTCCTTTGATTTTGATCGTGCCCGTAGTCGTATCGACCGAGTTGTCGATAAAGGTGACCACGCCCTGCTCTCCCTGACCCGGCTCATCTTGGGGCTTTGCATACACGGGGAGCTTGCTGACGGCCATGTACTTCCGGATATCCGAGAGCTTGGCCTCGGGGACCGAGAACGTAACGTAGATCGGATTAACCTGATTGATGGTCAGCACTTCCTGCGAGTTGGCGGCGACAATATTGCCCACCTTCACCGAAACATTGCCCGTGCGGCCTTCGATCTGGGCGGTCTGCAAGCAGTAGCTTAACTGGACTTTGAGGTTGTCGATATTGGCTTGGTCGGCGAGGATCTGCGCCTTGGCGCTGTCAATCGCCGCTTGATCGGCGCCCACTGCGTTCGCCGAGGCGCGGGCGGTTGACGTTAACTGTTCGGTCTGGTCCTTCGAAACGATGCCGTCTTTAAGCAGACCTGCGTAGCGCTCCGCTGTGGCGCTGGCGTAGTTCGCGTTCGATTCGTCGCGCTTTAAGTTCGACTCTGATTGCAGCTCCAGCGCTTGGTCACGCTTCAAATTCGCCTCGGCTTGCTTGAGCTGCGCTTCGTAGGTGCGCGAGTCGATGGTGAACAGCTTGTCGCCCTTATGGACGTAATCCCCTTCTTTGAAGAAGAATTCCATAAGTTGGCCGTTTACCAAGGACTTAACGCTGATCGTATCGTAAGCTTCCACAGTCCCCACCGCTTGGATTTGGATCGGCACGTCCTTTTGAACGGCCGTCGCCACCAAGACCGGAACGGGAGCATTCGCGCCGCCGCCACCTTTGCCTTTACCTTTCTTTCCCCCGCCTCCGCCGCTATCGGCATCTCCGGAAAAGTAACTGCATCCAGCAAGCGCAAGAGCCGCCAGTGTGGACAGAATAAGTGTCGATCGTGTAAAAGCTTTCACGGGTATCACGTCAAGTATACTTCGGCGTAGGCTGCCCCCGCATTTGCACAATGGCAGAGGTTTTTCCCCTTAGGGAGGCGTAACCTCGCCCCAACAAGTTACGTCGGGGCCATCGATCTTTCAGGTCGAATTTAAATGCCGCGAGGTGTTGGACATACGCCCCAACGGAAGATCCCGGCGGGCTTCCCGTGCCATACTGACAACAACGGCGCTTCAGAGTTTCCGCGCCCGTGACCCTCAAAGCATTTCGAACAAGGGCAATGTCCAAGAGCGTGATTGTCGCAATCGACGGACCTGCGGGCGCAGGCAAAAGCACCGTCGCCCGATCCGTCGCCCAGCGGCTTGGGTATCTGTACATCGACACCGGAGCCATGTATCGCGCGCTTGCTTTGTGGGCGCTCCAAACTGGCGTTGACTTGGACGATTTCCATCGTTTGGAACAACTTGCACGCCAGGCTCGGATCGAGTTTCAGGCTGAGCGAGTATTCCTCAACGGCTCCGACGTTACAACGGACATTCGCACGCCGCAGGTCGGTGAAGCGGCGTCGAAGGCCGCCGCCTGTGGAGGAGTGCGCCGGGCTATGCGCGAAGAGCAGCGCCGGATTGCCGCGGAGCAGTCTGCGGTGATGGAGGGCCGCGACATCGGTACCGTGGTTTTCCCCGACGCGCAGGTCAAGATCTACCTGGACGCCGATCCCGGTGAGCGCGCGCGGCGCAGGGCGGTCGAAACCGGCCTTCCGGCCGATCAGGTCGCGCGCGACATGGCGGATCGCGATCATCGCGACCGCACCCGCACGGAAGCGCCGCTTTCGCAGGCGCCCGACGCGGAATATCTCGACACCAGCGGCCTTTCTCGCGAGCAGGTGGAGGAAGCGATCCTTAAGCTGGTGCGTCAACGAACCTCCAACTAACGAACAATTTCCATGAACGATCTGCTTGTAATGAAATTCGGCGGGACCAGCATGGGCTCGGCCGAGCGCATTCGCGCTTCCGCGAAGCTGGCCGCGGACCAGCACGCCGTCCGCCCGGTCGCTGTCGTGGTTTCGGCGATGTCGAAGATCACGGATCTGCTGCTCGACACATTACGCAAAGCTGAAGCAGGCGACCAGACCGACGTGGAGGTCAACCTGCACCACCTTGCGGCGCGTCACACGGAGGCGTGCAGGCTCCTGCTTCCGGCGGGCCGCCAGCCGGCCGCCCTGCAAGGCATCGACGCGTTGATTCAGGAGTTTTCCCGAATTGCCAAGGGCATCCTGATGCTGGGCGAACGGCCGCCGCGTTCCGTCGACGAGGCCCTGGCCGTGGGTGAGCGTCTCTCCGCGCTGCTGATGGCTGAATACCTGGAATCGCAGGACATCCCCGCGGCTGCGGTGAACGCGGCCGAAGTCATCGCCACCGATGCCTTGTTCGGCAACGCCTCGCCATTGATGGAGCAGACGCGGCAACGCGCCGCGAAGGTGATCTCTCCGTTGCTCGAAAAAAACGTGCTGCCGGTAATGACCGGCTTCAACGGATCGACCCTGGATGGCCGGCCAACTACGCTAGGGCGCGGAGGCTCTGATTTTTCGGCATCCATTGCGGCCGCGGCGCTAGACGCAAAAGAGCTCTGGATCTGGACTGACGTAGATGGGATTATGACCGCCGATCCGCGTTTGGTGCCAAACGCGAAGGTGCTGGACGCCGTGACCTACGCGGAAGCTGCGGAACTGGCCTACAACGGCGCGAAGGTGCTCCATCCGAGGACGCTCGCGCCTCTAGCCGAGCAGCAGATTCCAGTGTGGAGCAAGAACAGCTTCGCGCCCGAAAAGCCTGGCACGCGAATCGTTCCTCGCGTGGAGGTCGTGCAAGGACCGCACGCCGTAACTTCGATGGCCGACGTCGCTCTAGTCGCGATCGAGCCGGCCAACTCTGCCTTGAGCGGCACCAAAGTGATGGCGCGATCGCTCGACGCTTTGGCGCGAGCGAATGTCGAATTGCTGGCGATCACCAGCTCCAGCTATCAGCAGAGCTTCTGCTTCCTGGTACGGCAAGCCGAGCTAGAACGCGCGACGGAGTTCCTCGAAGAAGATCTGGCGCTCGAATTCGCTCATGGATATCTCAAGCCGCTGCAGGTCGATTCGCAGGTTGGATTGATCGCAGTGGTGGGCGAAGGAATGCGCGGAACTCCTGGTTTAGCAGGACGCATCTTCACGGCAATCTCCCGGCACAAGATCAATATCATCGCCATCGCCCAAGGATCAAGCGAGCTGACCATTGCGATCGTGGTCAATCGCTCCGGCCTGGAGCAGGCCGTTAGAGCGGTGCACGACGAGTGCGGGTTGGGCGGGTGAGCTTCGCCCCGTACTCTTCGCCAGCGGCGCTATTATGCAAGCGGGGAGGTTCCCATGATTCTCTGCGACCTGTGTGGCAAGGAAAAAGAC
>JASHRP010000108.1 GCA_030037375.1 Bryobacteraceae bacterium
TAACGGGCATGTTGCGGGCGATCTCGCCCACGGCTTGCGGCCCGGATCTGAGGCGCTCGAACACCCGGAGGCGGGTGGGATCGGACAGCGCGGCCAGGCCAGCATCGTAAGCCATAACTTACGGTAAGCGATAGCTTACTGAATGTCAAGTCCAACTCGATGGGAAATTCGATCGCATGGCGGACCGCCTCGCGGCTTAAGGCTTGGGGGATCGCAGAGATGCCGACACCTTCTCGCGGTACTCCCGCGCTTTGGCGAGAATCGAAGGCTCGTCAAGCGTGAGCATCTGCCGGCCACGCACGATAGTTCTGCCGTCCACCATCACGTCGGAGATATCGGCGCCCTTGAGCGCATAGACCAGTTGCGAGTACACGTCGTACATGGGAACAGCGTTCGGCTCGTCGATGCGGATGGTGATGAGATCGGCGCGCTTGCCCGCTTCGATCGAGCCGATGAGCTTGTCCATGCGCAGAGCTTTCGCGCCAAGAATGGTCGCCATTGCGAATGCGTCCTTAGCGGGGAGCGAGCGGGGGTCGTTGGTGGTGACTTTCTGGAGCTTCGCCGCGAGGTCCATCTCCTCCATCATGTTCACGTCATTGTTGGAGCCGGCGACGCCATCAGTGCCGAGGCCGACGGGCATCTGGAGAGCTAGCATCTTCGTCACCGGAGCGACGCCGCTCGAAAGCATCATGTTGCTGGAGGGGCAGTGCGCGATGCCGGTTCCATGGGATTTGAGAATGGCAAGATCGGCGTCATCGAGCCAGACTCCGTGCGCGGCGATTGTCCAGCCGTTCAGCACGCCCAGAGCGTCTAGCGCGGCCGTGGGAGTTTTTTTGCGTTGCGCAAGGGAATCGTCGTTTTCCTTCTTGGTTTCCGAGAGGTGAATCACGAGCGGCTTTTGATATCGATCCGCGAGCCTCCGGCAAGCGACCAGCGTCTCATCGGAGTTGGTGTAGATGGAGTGCGGCGCGACAGCGGGCACGATCAGAGGATCGTTCGCGTAGGTCTTGAGAAACGTCTCCGTGCCGGCGAGCGCGGCTTGAGGAGATTTGAAATCCGGAGACGGAAAGCCGATGATGGTTTCGCCGAGCACACCGCGCAGTCCCGCGGCTTTGGTCTCCTCGGCGACGGTGTCCTCGAAGTAGTACATGTCGGTGTAGGTTGTGGTTCCCGACAAAGCCATTTCGAGCGCGGCCAGCCGTGTCCCCCAGCGGACGAATTCACGATCGACATTCTTGGCCTCGGCCGGGAAGATGTAGTTATCGAGCCAATCCTGCAACCTCACGTCATCGGCGATGCCGCGAAACAAAGACATCGCGGCGTGAGTATGGGTGTTGATTAAACCAGGCGCGAGGATTGCGTTGGGCCGATCGAGGTGCTCCGAGGAAGTGTACTTGGCGTCGATCTCAGAGCGCGGGCCGGCCTCGACGATATGATCTCCCGAAATCGCGATTGCGCCATTTTCGATCACGGTGCGGGAGGGGTCCATGGTGACGACGTAGCGTGCCGACCAGATGGTATCGACCGGCGCTCCTGAGCGGCCGCAGGAGACCAGGGCTGCGGCCAGCGCGACAACAACCAGCCGTCTATAGGAAGGAAGCATCGAAAGCTCTCGGGAACAGGTCTTTGAGGCGCAGGGATTCGCTCTTGCCGCGGGGATTGGTCAGCAGCACTTCGATATCGCCGCAAAATTCCCATAAAATTTGACGGCAGGCTCCGCATGGTGGGGTCAGCGTGTCAGTGTCGGCAGCGACGGCGATGCGGCGGAAATCGCGAGCGCCTTCGGAGACGGCTTTGAAGACGGCGACTCGCTCGGCGCAGAGGGTCAAGCCGAAAGTCGCGTTCTCGATGTTGCAGCCGGAATAGATGCGTCCTGATGAGTCTTCCAGCGCCGCGCCGACGCGGAATTTGGAAAACGGCGCGTGGGCATGATTCCGGGCAGCGAGAGCGGCGGCTAAAAGCTCATTGGGCACCAAAAACTAGAGTAGCGCGGCGACTAAGTCCTCGAAAGCTCTAGGAGGAAGCAGATGGAATTGCGGCTCCAGCGTGGTGAAGGAGCGGATCGCTTGGGCAGTTTCGCCGGTCGGAATCTCGGGGCCGGCCAGGAACAGATTTCCGTCCGCGATCCGGAACGGCAGAACTTTTCTCTCGCGGATGATTCTTTCCGGAAGCGCTCGAGCAATGCCGGCGGGCACCGCGACGGGCTCGACTTCTGCAACGGGCAGGCCTTGCTGTAGACTCAGCGCTTCGTACAGGTCGCGGGGTGAGATACATCCGGCATTTACAAGATGCTCGCCGAGGCGCGCCGAAGCCGGGCGCGACTCGAGCGCGGCTGCCAGCGCAGCGGCCGTCAAATATCCTCCGCCGACCAGAATCTCGCCAAGCATACGTTGAGGAGAAACAAGGCCGGCGCGGGTGGGATAGGCGTGCTCAGTCTTGAGCCATCGGAGCGGACGGTCGAGCGCGCGGGCGATGGCGAATCGGCCGAGAGCCTGAAACGTGGCGGCCGAGTTTAGAGCGTTTGCGTAGACAGCCCGGAGCGGCACACCGAGGCTGAACAGAAAACCATAGACGCGCGCGCAGCAGCCCATCCTTATTGCCAGGCGCAGAGCCTGCACCGCCAGCGTGGCGAGCCCGACCCGCGCGCTCGCCGGGCCGATGCGGGTCCAAAGCGACGTCGCGGCGCCATAGATGAACACCAGATTTGCCAGCAAGCTGAGCGGATTGCCGATCAGCCCTTTGCGGTCCCGCCAAAGCCAATACCGTTCGCCCGCCGTGCCCGTCCACCCGAACTTCTGCCAGCCTTGAAGCGCAACGCCGGTCACCCAGCGGGTGCGCTGGCGGAGCGCCGCATGCCAGGTCTGGGGAAAATATTCCCGCGTGGCGACTAAATCCGGGGAACTCGCGCCGAAGGCCAGCGGTACGAACGCTTGCGAGCAATTTAAGCGGAACAGACGCAGGCCATTGACGTAATCTTCGGTCAGCGCATCAGGCTCAAAGATGCGATTGGCGGAAGCGCTTGCCAGCTTTTCGAGCGCCTCACGGCGGTATCCGGTGCCGACTCCGCAGCTTGGCACGAAACCTCCGGAGATCGAGCGCACCGTCATGTCGCGCGAGTGATACTCGGCGAATTCGTCGCAGTAGATCCCGTGAACGAACTTGCGAAAGGGCGTCGCCAATGGGAGCACGGGCGTCTGAATGAAATCGAACCGGCCGGAGTAGTAGTTGATCCAGCGGAGCTCTTCGGGATGAATCAGGTCTTCGGCATCGTGGGTGACGATGACGTCGAACCCCGTTCCCAGCTTTTCTTCTTCGATCAGGAGGCGCTGATAGGACCAATTCAGGCAATCGGCTTTCGAAGTGGGGCCATCGTGTGGGCAAAGCGCGAGGTGAA
>JASHRP010000109.1 GCA_030037375.1 Bryobacteraceae bacterium
AGCTGGACTCAGGACTATCCCCGCGCGGACCGCCACTTTGCCCTGGCGCTGCGGCGGCTGACTCGCATTGACGTGCGCTCCGTCGAGCAGCCCGTAAATCTCGACGATGGCGATGACGTGTTCAACTGGCCGTGGCTAGCCGCCGGCGAAATGGGCGACTGGCTTCTAACCAAGGCGCAGGCAGCGAAGCTGCGCGATTATCTTCTGCGCGGAGGGTTTCTTTATCTCGACGACTTCTGGGGCCCGGAGGAATGGGATCGCTTCGAGGTCAGCATGAATGCAGTATTCCCGGACCGCCCGATCGTGGAAATCGACGACGCGGATGCGATTTTTCACTCCGTATATGACCTGGACGACCGTTATCAGATCCTCGGCCAGTGGGCGCTCGGACGGGGCGGCTTTGGAGGGGGCATGTACAATCGCCGGGTGGCCGGCACGGTGGCGCAATGGAAAGGCATCTATGACGACCATCACCGCCTGATGGTCGCGATGAGCTTTAACTCCGACGTCGGCGATTCCTGGGAGTTCGCGGACGACCCGAGCTATCCGGATAAATTTTCGGAGCTGGGCATCCGCATCGGCGTGAACTACGTTACATATGCGTTCACGCATTAGGTCACGTACGCGATGACGCATTAGCGGGTTTTTTCGACCGCCCGCTGTCGGCCGCATGCCTTCCATAATTCAGAGCTTGATCGCTGCTCTCGATTTCGCTGCCGGGTGGCACGATGGTCAGCCCCGCTCGCTCAGCCGCAGCGCTAAACGTTCCCAGCACCGCCGCGAGCTTCCCGTTTAAAGATTCGCCCGCCGAACCGAGATACTGTTCCATTTCCGCGCTGCGATCCGGCGGAGCGGCTAGAATCAGCACGTCGGCCCACTCCACGTCGATGTCGCGCGGCGCGATATAGTCCTTGTTCATCCGCGCCAGGTTTTCGGACCATTGGGCGTCGCGGCGTATAGTTTCGGCATCGGTCAGGTCCGGCAGCTTGCGCAGCCGAATGTTGGCGCGCATCTGAATCGCGCCGACACCCGCCGCCAGCGCCAACTTTTCCGTCTCGCCATACCGGGAATAAAAGAGCACCAGAACGTTGACGCTCATATCAGGCCAAATCGATCAGAACCAATTCACCGCCATCGGGACCCGCACCCTCGAGTTGCAAGACCCTCTCTTCGCTAACCGCCGCTCCGTCGCCTTGCTTGAGCGCTTGCCCATTCAACAAAATGTTCCCCCGCGCGCATTGCACCCATGCATGCCGTCCTGGAGCGATCGTCTTCTCGATTGATTTCCCGGCCGCGAGCACCGCAGCGTAGGCGCGCGCGTCCTGATTAATAAACGCGGCTGGCTCCGGAGGATTCTTATCGGGTCCGACCAGCAATCGGAGCCGGCCTTGCTTTTCGGAAGGATCGTAGGCGAATTGTTCATAATGCGGAGGCACGTCCTCGGCAGCGGGCAAAATCCAAATCTGCAAGAGATGGACAGGCTCGGTTTGCGACGCGTTGAACTCGCTGTGGATCACTCCATCGCCCGCGGACATGGCTTGGATCTCGTTAGGCCGCAGGACGTGACGCTCCCCAGTGCTGTCGTTATGCGCCAGCCCGCCTTCCAGCACGTAAGTGAAGATCTCCATGTCGCGATGGCCGTGCGCTCCGAAGCCCTTGCCCGGCGCGACAGTGTCTTCGTTTAAAACGCGCAATGCGCGAAAACCCATATGCTCGGGATCGGAGTAGGCCCCGAACGAAAACGTGTGATAGGTGTTGATCCAGCCGCGATCGAAATGCGCGCGGTCCTCGCTTTTGCGGATCGTGATCATGATCCCTCCCTCTCCCTTTGCAAGTGTAGCGATAACTTGCCGGGAACGGAGGTTACGGGAATCGGCTAC
Source organism: Bryobacteraceae bacterium (assembly GCA_030037375.1). Lineage (GTDB taxonomy): Bacteria > Acidobacteriota > Terriglobia > Bryobacterales > Bryobacteraceae > Palsa-187. The sequence continues at coordinate 1,881 of JASHRP010000109.1, forward strand.
TGGCGAGGCGCGACGAGTCCCCCTGAATCCACGGAATAGATGGCGACATTGGCGCGTACCGCGGCGTTGACCGTGTCGCGCAGATCCTCCGCGTTCGTGCCGCCGCCAGGAAGCGCTGCGGGGGAAAAATAGATCATCACCTTCCTATCGGGCAACGGCGACAAGGCTTCGACCGCGGCCCGAATCGCCCGGAGCCGCGCGGCCGTGCCGCCGGCGCCGGCAGCGCCACCCGGCATGATCATTCTTAGACTTGCCAGAGTGCGGTCGTGGTCAGCCGTAAAATCCTCGAGCACGTTGAGTTGTGACGTGTACGTCATCACGGCAATTCGGTCCGATGGTTGAGCTTGCTGCTGGACAAACTGGATGGCATTGTCGCGAGCCGTCGCCTGCTGCGTAGCGTCCATCGCATTGATGTCAAGGAACACGCACAACAGGCGCCCGGGAGCCGGGTTCGGCGGAGATTGAGCGAAAAGGACCACAGACAATACTGAGAGGGAGCAAATCAGCCGAGTGGTGCTCATACCCGCGTAGACGGGTTTGCCCAATAAGCGGGTTACAGATTGACAGCGCGGTAATCCAAGCGTATTTTGAGGACAAATGCCGCTTCCCCGCGTCAGGCGGATACTGATTTCCGCAATCCTCTCGGCACCGGCGATCCTCGCGCAGTGGCCGGCCTACCCAACCGCTGGAGTTCCTAAAACACCTGACGGAAAGCCCGATTTGACCGGTCCCGTTCCCAGAACCGCGGATGGCAAGCCCGATCTTTCCGGAGTCTGGCAATACGTGCGGCAAGCCGCCCCGCCCGATCCGGCAGCCGTGGCGGCGGCAGCGTCCGCGAAAGATATTACTCCGGTTTCCGTTCGAACCAGCCAGTTCTGGAACCTGGGAGCCGCTTTCAAAGATGGCCTTCCCTTCCAGCCCTGGGCCGCGGAGCTGCACAAGCAGCGCGTGGCGAGCAACAGCAAGGACAATCCGGATGCTCACTGTCTCCCTCTCGGTCTGATGCAGCTTCATACGCACGGCCAACCTCGCAAAATGATTCAGACGCCGGGTGTAATCGTGATTCTCTATGAAGCAAACGGCGGAGTGCGGCAGATCTTCACAGATGGCCGCGCTCAACCTAAGGATGCCGAGCCATGGTGGTTCGGTTATTCGACCGGCAAATGGGACGGTGACACGCTCGCAGTCGAAACGACCGGGTTTCGCGATCTCGGTTGGCTCGACGTCGAAGGGAGCCCGCTAACCGAATCAGGCAAGATCATCGAGCGTTTCCGCCGCGTCGATTACGGGCACCTGGAGATCGAAGTCACTGTCGACGATCCGAAGGCGTATACCAAGCCCTGGACCGTCACGGTTCACCAGCGAATCATGCTCGACACAGACCTGATCGAATTCGTCTGTCAGGAAAATGAGCGTGACGACGCCCACCTGAGATGATCCTATTTCTTTATTAGCTCGCGGAGCTTCTCGCGGTATTCCGGATACATGGTCTGCGGCCCGCCGAGCGCGGCATCGACCGGTACGCCATTGCGATCTGCGAACTCGTGAATGAATGGGTTTTCGCCCGGCATATAGCTCGGGACGGCCTGCTTCGATACGCCCGGGGTCTCGTCGACGTATTCGCACGGATAAAGCCATCCGCCGCCGATTCCTCCGCCATTTCCGCCTTCTGGGTTGAGCACGAAATCCTGGCTCTTGATGAGCGGTTCGGCGAGATAGATCGGATCGTCGACCACGGTCACGTGGGTCAAATGATCGCCGTGACGGATGAAGTGCTCGGTGAGGGTGATCAGATCGCTCGAAGGGATGCCGTTCCGGCGATGCCACCCCTGCTTGATGTGCGTGGTCGTGACGGTAAGAACGTTGCCGTCCCACCGGCCGGTCGAGTACCCCATCCACGTATGCGCTGCGTAATCGGGAGGGTGCCGGCGGCCGTCCATCCAAATTGCCCGGCTCTGCTCGTAGTTGCTGATGTAGTTGTGAATCGCGACCAGATCCTGCGTCTGCGGATCGCGCTCCTCCCAGATCCGTAGCAACAGCGGACCGCGATAAATGTACGCGACAGTGTGCACCTGGCACTGATGCTCTTGCAGCGTGAGACGGTCAGGGTCCCAGCTCAGCGCCCATTGTCGCGCGGCGTCGTTGATGGGAAGCCCCAAGTAGTCCACCAGGGCGGGACCCGGGATACGCTCCGGCTGATCTTCGTTGAAGACTGGACTCCAGATGCCGGTCAAATCGACCTGAGCGAACAGCGGTGCGCCAAACACCACCAGCGCGAGCCCGGCACACCATTTGTTCATAGGACCGTTGCGGATTTACTTCTTGGCCGCGGCCGCGCTCTTGGTGGCTGAAGCCGCTTGCGGCTGGCTATCGAGATACATGATGTTGGGCTGCTCCATCTTGGTGGTCACCTTGGGGCTGGCCGTGGGCTCGCCACGCAGCTCATAGCGGTACACCACCGCGACGGTCTTGCCTGCGCACTCGGGCTTGAACATTGCCGCTCGAACCACTTTCTCCACCGGCGGCGTCAGCAGTTTCGGACCATCGGCCCACGCGGATGCAACCTGCGTATCGACTTTTTCGACTGTCGACTGCGCCGTCAGATGCGCCCAAATATACACGGTTCCGTCAACGTGGGCTTGCAGCGCCGCAGCCGGAAATTCGGGTGTGGGAACGGACTGAAAGCATTCGAATCCGGGATCGGGAGGCGCTGGCGGCGGCGCGGCTTGCCCTCGTCCGCCGCCCCCTCCTCTGCCTCCTCTGCCTCCGCCGCCACCGGGAGGGCCCTGTTGCGCAAATCCGAATTGCGACATCAGTACAGCAGTAGCAAGAACCAACAGAGTTCGCATTTCACACCTCACAATTTCACAATTCGTGGATACGTCAAGAACGTATTACGACAAGTCATTATAGGAGCTTTGCAATCCATGCGGAAGTGGGCCAACGCATTTCGAGCTTTCCTTCTGCTAGCTTGAAGATGCCTTGCCGCCAGGGAAACCGCTGCTAATCTTCGACGGGCGTTGCGGCTTTTGCCGCATCTGGATTGAGTATTGGAAGAAGCTGACAGGCGACGCGGTCGATTACGAACCCTCGCAGGAGGCCGCGGACCGTTTCCCCGAAATTCCTCGCGAAGCCTTCTCGCAAGCAATTCAATTGGTCCGGCCCGACGGCTCCGTCGCGAGTGGCGCGCGGGCAGCTTTCGAGACTCTGGGCAAGGAGGGGCTCTATGAGTCCTCGCGTTTTGTAGCCGTTGCCTCAGAAGCCTGCTACCGATTCATCGCCAAGCATCGCGATCTTTTCTATTGGCTCACCCGGTTGTCGTTCGGCACGCGCATCGAGCCGGCCCGGTTCGCTTTGACGCAGTGGCTCTTCCTGCGCGCCCTCGCCGTAATTTATGCCATCGCGTTCGGCTCGCTCGCGGCGCAGATCGTGGGATTGGCGGGCGCACAAGGCATCTCTCCGGTTCACGACTACCTCCAAAGAATCGCCGCCGTAGCGGGTCCCATACGGTTTCTAGCCATTCCGACGGTGTTCTGGGGGAACTCGAGCGACATCGCGTTGCGCGCAGCCGCATGGGCCGGAGTAGGGCTAGCGGCGTTGCTGTTCTTCGGAAGATTTGAGCGCTGGGTGTTGGCCGCACTTTACGTCTTATACCTGTCGCTCGACGTTGCTGGGCAGGAGTTTCTGTCTTTTCAATGGGACTCGCTTCTGCTCGAAGCCGGTTTCCTGGCGATTTTCTTCGGGCGGTCCGTCGCTGGAACCCGCGTGATCGCATGGCTTTACCGCTGTCTGGTCTTCCGTCTATATTTCCTCTCCGGCTACGTCAAACTCGCCAGCCATGACCCGAGTTGGGCGAACCTCACCGCGCTCCGGTACCAATACCACACCCAGCCTTTGCCCAACGTAATCTCCTGGTATGCAGACAAACTCCCGGATTGGTTTCAGAGTTTGTCGACAGGGGCAACGCTAGGTATCGAGCTTGGGTTGCCCTTTTTGATCTTCGCGCCGCGGCGCTTACGGATGACGGCCGCATGGCCGCTCCTGAGCCTGCAGGCGCTAATCTTCCTCACGGGAAACTACACCTTCTTCAATTTGCTGACCGCCGCGCTCACGCTGTTCCTCTTTGACGATCAGGCGCTTCGCGGTTTCGCTCAGAAGTTGACGAAGAGATCCTTCCCCGATCTGGCGTCCACTAAACGCGCACGGATGGCGATGGCGCTGCTCGCCGTTTTTGTTCTGACGCTTGGGATATCCCGGCTGGCGCAGACTATCGAAGGGAGAGCGCCGGAGCCGCTCGACACCCTCGCGACCGTCACCTCACCCTACCAGGTCGTTAACTCCTACGGTCTCTTCGCGGTCATGACGACGACCAGGCCGGAAATCATCATCGAAGGCTCGAACGACGGAGACATTTGGCTTCCTTACGAGTTTCGTTACAAGCCAGGCGCGCTATCTCGCGCCCCCCGCTGGATCGAGCCCTTTCAGCCGCGTCTGGACTGGCAGATGTGGTTCGCGGCGCTGGGAGATTATCAATCCAACCCCTGGTTCGTCAACCTGATGCTGCGGCTGCTTCAGGGCTCACCGGACCTGCTCGGATTGCTGGCCCGGAATCCGTTTCCCGCTCATCCGCCGCGATTCGTTCGCGCGCAACGCTTCGATTACACGTTCACGGACGCCGCCACGCGACGCCAGACTGGGGATTGGTGGCAACGCCAGCTAATCGGCCCGTATTTGCCGCCGATCAGCCTCAAAGAGAGCGTAAGCTATAGCAATTAATAGCCTTGACTGGCGCGAAAAAGGTCAACCGGGCTGTAACCTGCCACTATACCCGCCGAGTCTTATCTTTTGTTCTCTTTGCCCGGCTATGCGCCGCCTGGGCCGAGACGGCCGGTCTCTGCCGTGCAGTATTGGGGTATGCCATGAAGTCAAACGTCAATCCAGTTTTCGGTAAGGTCGCCGCGCCTGCCATGTGCCTCACGGCTCTGGTGGCCGGCATCGTCTGGGGCCAAGCCCAATCCGTGGTTGGCACGGTCACGAAAGTAGACGCCGATACGCGATCTCTGACCGTGAAAGCCGATTCCGGCCAGGTATATGAAGTGACTGTTGGGGCCAAAGTCAACATCCGCAGGATTGCCGCCGGCGAAACCGATGTAAGTAAAGCGGCCATCATCCCGGTGGGCGAAATCGCGATCAATGACCGCGTGCAGGCTAAAGGCACGGCGGACAACAACAAGATCGCCGCGACCGCGCTGTTCGTGATGTCCAGAAGCGACGTCACCAAAACCCAGAATGCTGAGCAGGCGGATTGGGACAAGCGCGGCGTCGCCGGCCCAGTGACGGCGGTGAGTGCGAATTCCGTGACCATCACCGTTCGCACGCTCGCAGGTGTCAAGCCGATGGTGATCACGCTTGCGCCGAACGGCACAGTCCGGCGCTACTCGCAGGAATCGATCAACTTTGCCGACGCGAAGCCGTCCTCGCTGCCCGATATCAAGGTGGGCGATGAAGTTCGGGCGCGCGGCGACAAGAATGCCGATGGCTCGGCGATGACCGCCGAAGAAATTGTCGCGGGTACGTTCAAGACAATCGCTGGCCTGATCCTCTCGATCAACCCCGCGGGGAGCGAGATGCAGGTTCGCGACGTGGACACCAAGAAGAACGTCACGGTAAAGGTGAACAAAGATTCGAGTTTGAAGAAGCTGAATCCGCAGCTCGCGCAAACGATCGCCAATCGCCTGCACG
>JASHRP010000110.1 GCA_030037375.1 Bryobacteraceae bacterium
ATGCCGGAATCCTCTTCGACCACGACGCTGCTCTTGGTAAGAATCGTCGAACGGATGGTCGAGAAGTACGGCTTGTGCATCAAATATTCGGCCGCTTTCACCAGAGTGACCGTCTGCGGCAGACCCTGCAGATACTTCATGGTCCCCGGCTTGCGCTTCAGCCGAGAGTTTTCGAGGTTCAAAGCGAAATACCGCAAAGTGCGGGAGCCGTGACGCGCATCGGTGAACTGAATCGCGACTCCCGACGTTTCCGCTTTATTGAGGCTCGCGCTAGGCGCGAGGACGCCATTTGCCGGGATGCCGATCGGCGTCACATCCGTAATCGTCATGCCGGAGCGCTGAACTAAAAACAGGAGCAGCGGCAATACGCCGCTTAGCTCGCTGTTGGTGATGTCGCGGCGCATATCGTCTACCCGGAAGAAGCCGAGCGCGACAACCGAGCTGAGACCGGTGCGAAGCTGGTTGAAATAATCCGGCGTGTAATTGGCGATCGACGACGGGATGCATCCGACCGGCTCCAGGCCGACCAGCACATACTCCCGCGCGTCCGGAAAGAAAGCAAACAGATTCGCCGCGTCCGGTCCACCGAAAGGATAAAACGCCACGCTCGCACTGACGTTCGCCAGATTGTGGGAGCGCCAAGTGTCGATCCGGTCGAGATATTGCCGGCGCAGCCTCGTCCAATCTGCTTCCGACGATTTCGAATAATCCGTCCAAGCTTCGCGCTGCTCCGGCGTGAGGGAGACCGCGACCGCGCTGTTACTGGTCCCCGCGATCCATGGCGCCGCGGAACTCCATTGTCCACCCGGCGCGCCAACGCCACAAGCCTGCGAAGATGCCGTATCCGCGGCCGCGCAGGTCAGCGGCAAAAGACACAGCCAGATGGTTCGAGCGAGCATTCCCCTCATTTTCGGTGATTGCTTCCATTCTATCGGATTGACGGCCCAAAATTATTAGAACCACGGCAGCTTGGGCGATAATGTAGTGTTCGTCTCGCATATGCCAAAGATCATTTACATCTCCCATGAGGGAGAGAAGTATGAAGTCGAGGTGCCCAACGGCGATTCGGTTATGGAGGGTGCGGTCCGCAACGGCATCGATGGAATCGTCGCCGAATGCGGAGGCTCCTGTCTCTGCGCCACCTGTCACGTTTATGTCGACGAGACCTTCCTCCCCTTATTGCCGCCGATCGACGAAGAACAGGATGCCATGCTCGACTCGACGGCATGTGAACGCATGCCAAATAGCCGGCTGAGCTGCCAGATCGCGGTGCGGGCGGAGCTGAACGGCCTGATCGTTCGCATGCCCGAGCATCAGAAGTAAATGCCGGCCGGCGTGGTCATCGTCGGCGCCGGGCAAGCCGGTTATCAGGCCGCGGCATCGCTGCGAACCGAAGGGTACGAAGGCTCGATCACGCTGATTGGAGAGGAGCCTCACCTTCCTTATCAGCGCCCTCCGTTGTCGAAGGCCTTCGTAATGGGAAAGCAGGATCAATCGCGGCTTCCGCTTCGGCCGGAAAGCTTCTATCGCGATCACCGGATCGACCTCTTGACGGGAGAGCGCGCGATCGCGATTGAGCGGGCCGAACGAAGGGTCCGGCTGAAAACGGGGCGCCAGGTGAGTTACGACACGCTGGTGCTAGCCCTGGGCGCTAGAAATCGTCCGCTCCCGTTGCTGGGCGCTGAGTTCGAAGGCGTATGCTACTTGCGGACGCTGGCCGAAGGCCTGGAATTGAAGCAGCGAATGGAGCAGGCTCAGCGCGTCGCGGTGATCGGTGGAGGATTCGTCGGAATGGAAATCGCCGCGTCCGCTTGCGCGATGGGAAAGCACGTGACGGTCATGGAAGCGCTGCCGCGCTTGATGGCGCGAGCCGTCGCTCCGACGATCTCGGAGTTTCTTCACGCATCTCATATAGCCCAGGGAATCGAGATCATCCTCAACGCTCAGGTGCTCGAGGTTCGTTGCACCGGAAACTCGTACGAAGTTTTACTTGGCGATGGCCGTGTGATTGAGGCCGATGTAGTTATTGCCGGAGTTGGCGTCGTTCCCAACATGGAACTGGCAAACGAAGCCGGGCTGCCCGTCGAGAACGGCATTCTCGCCGATAGATTTCTGCGCACGGAAGACCCGAACATTTTCGCCATTGGAGATTGTGCAGCGTATCCGAACGCGCATTCCGGAACGCGTGTGCGGCTCGAATCGGTGCAGAACGCGGCCGATCATGGCGTAAGCGTCGCGAGGACGATCACGGGTAAGCCCGCGCCCTACAACGCCGTACCCTGGTTTTGGTCGGACCAGGCGGATATACGACTGCAGATGGCGGGACTCGCCATTGGGCACGAACAACGCGTGGTCCGCGGCGATCCGCAGTCGGGCAAATTTTCGGTGTTCTATTTCCGCTCGGGGCGGCTGTGCGCTGTCGATTCGGTGAACCGGCCGGCCGATCATATGGCCGCGCGCAAGCTGCTGGGCTCAGGAAGCGCTCTGACCCCGGAGCAGGCCTCCGATGAAAGTGTCAACCTGAAAATGCTATGAATGGAAGCCCGATGGTCATCTGCATCAAAAACTTGCGGGTATCGAGCATCCTCGGCGTATACGAAGAGGAGCGGCGCAAGGAGCGAGACATCATCATCAACATTCGCTTGGAATACGACGCGGGGCAGGCGGTGGAAAGCGATGCTCTGGAAGACGCGCTCGATTATAAGCACGTGCGCGACCGTATCGTGAACTTTGTTGAAGGTACCCAGTTCAAGCTGCTCGAAAAGCTCGCCGACGGGATCATCCAAGAGCTGATCCGCGACCCTCGGATCCGCAAACTGCATCTCGAGGTGGATAAGCCGCACGCGCTGCGGCTGGCCGAATCCGTATCCGCGATTGTCGAGTGGCAACGCTGAGGTTCACCAGCCTGGATCGCCTTCGCGGCCCAGCGCGCGTACGAACGCCGCGGCCTTATGCCGGCTTTCTTCGAATTCCGCCGCCGGATCAGAGCCGGCCGTGATGCCGCACCCGGCGTAATAGCGCACGATGCCATCCGCGACGAAAGCCGTGCGAATAGCGACGGACAACTCCACGGCCCCATCCATGCCGATCCAACCGATCGCGCCCATGCACGGCCCACGCGGCTGATACTCCTCCCGCGCGGCGATTCGCATCGCCTCAATCTTCGGTGCGCCGGAGATGGAAGCGGCGGGGAAGGCCGCGCGCAGCAGGTCCACGATTCCCACATCGTCCTGGAGCGCGCCGCGAACGGTGGAGAAGCTGTGATGCACCGTCGGAAGAGTCATCAGCTCGGCGTGAGCGGTGACATGAACAGATCCAGCTTTGCAGACCCTCGAGAGATCGTTGCGGACCACGTCGACGATCATGGCAAGCTCGGCGCGATCCTTTTCGCTCGCAAGGAGGTCCTCGGCTAAGGCACGGTCTTCCGCGGCGGTCTTGCCGCGCGGACGCGTGCCTTTGATCGGCGACGATTCGACGATGCCGCCGTCACTCCTCAAGAACAGCTCCGGGCTTATGGAGAACACGGATCGTTCGGCATCGAGCCGGAGGAACGCCTCATAGCGCGCTGGATTGATCGAGCGCATACGCTGAAACAAATCCCAAGACGCAGCCGAATCGAGTCGCGTCTCAATCGATCGGCACAGGTTGGTCTGGAAAATTTCTCCGGCGTAGATGCTCGAAACAATCCGCGCGACCGAGGCTTCAAATACCGCGCGATCCGGGCGGCTGAGAAGCGGGCCGGCCGGGTGCGGAGGCGCTGTGTCCGCGGCGGCTGGCTGCTCCGCGGCAGGGCCAAAAAGACCAAACCAGAGCTGCGGAAATCGGAACGTCTGCGGCGGCTTCGGGCCGAGGTCCTCTAATTCTGACGCCAGATCGTAGGAAAGGAAACCCGCAAGCGTCGCGCCGGAGAGCTCTTGCCAGGCCACCAACATTGCTTCGAGGATTTCGAAGCCCTTGGCTTCGATGGTCACCACCCCGTAGGGACCGGTTACCGTAGCATGACCATTGCAATAACTCACGGTCGCCATTGGCGAGCGGAAGGTTCTGTTGCCCAGCAAGACGAATCCCTCCACCTCGCCCCTTGCCGTGGAGTTGGCCGGCATCGCGGAACGCAGACTCGACAGTAGCTCGCGCAACCGTTCCGGTGGCGTGCGGTCGGACCACATTACTGGATTCCCAGGAAATTTTCGAAAACGCGAACGCCTTGCTCCGTCAGGAACGATTCGGGGTGAAACAGCACGCCTTCGACGTTTCTACCGCGTATCCGGCAGCCCATGATGTGGCCGTCGTCACTCCACGCGGAGATTTCGAGCTTTCCAGAATCGGCCGGCGGCTTAACAATCAGCGAGTGATACCGCCCTGCGGCGAACGGATTCGGCAACCCGTGAAGCAGGCCCCGGCCATCGTGGCGAATCTTCGAGGCCTTGCCGTGAACCGGATGCCCGGAAGGCACGACCTCCGCGCCCGCGGCCGTCGCGATCACCTGCATGCCCAAGCATACCCCCAGAATCGGGACGCGGCCCGCGAATGCGCGCACTACATCAGGACAAATGCCGGTTTGATCGGGTCCAAAGGGGCCAGGGGAAAGAACAATGCGGGCGGGACTGATCGAATCAATCTCATCGAGACTAATGGAATCGGATCGCCGGACGGTGCAGCAGCCCCCGGCCGCTTCGATCCCGTGAACCAGGTTCCAGGTGAAGGAATCGTAGTTATCGAGAACGAGGACCCTCACCTGGACTATGATGAAGCGCGAACTACTTTGGTTGCGACGCCGTTCGCCAGCCTTCGGCGTAGCTCTCGCGAACCACCTTCGAATACGGCACCGGGCTCACGATCACCCGCACTTCCGTCTGCTTGTGGCGCTCGACCGTGGTCTTCTTCGACCCTCCGCCCTCTTCGCCCCAAACCAGCGTTAGCTCGTCCCCGACCTGGATATTGGGATCCACGCAACCAAGGGAAAGCATCGACCGTTCGTTGTAGCTATAGCCGCTGAACATCGACACACCGACGGTTTTCCCGCCCTTGGTCACCTTGTCATACGACGCGGAGGTGTAATTCGACAGCGGCAGATCGATGTACTTGTACATCTCGCCTCCGGGAACGAACATAGAGTGGAAGATCTTGGTCACGTCGTCCGAATTCCAGGCGAAGGTCACCTTCTTGCGGTGGTCTTTCTTGTCGATCTTCTCGAGTGCCTCGCGCCCGATGAAGTCGTGATCGAACTTGACGAACGGCCCGTAGCCAAGCTCGTACGGCGTCAAGTAGTAGTCTTCGATGTTATTCGAATAGAAGCTGCCGCCGATTGAGCCCGTGCCCTCATAGCTGTTCGCAGGAAGCCATTGCCGGTAGGGCTTCATCTTCTCACCCGTGTAAACAGCCGGCAGAGGCGAAGGAATCCAGCCGGACTCGAGCGTGTTCGTGGCATAAGCGCGCGAGCCGACCTCGGCTAGACCCCAATCCTTGCCGGCTTCAACAATCGCCGCGCGGATCTCGTCCCCCTCGGCGTACGGACCCCAAATCTCAAGCCCAGGCGCTCCGGCCATGCCGTGGCGCAGAGCGCGAACCTTACGGCCTTTGATGTTGATCGTGTCCATGTGGAAGAACTTGATGTCGGGGAACGGCCCGCCATTCAGCTTTTCGATCACGTGCTTCGCATTCGGACCCTGAATCTGAAAGCGGTACACTTTGCGGACCACGGGCTTACCGCCGGGACGCGAGGGCGAGCGATCGTCGCGCGCGTACTTGACGTCGTAGCCGCCCTTCTGCGCGTGGAACTCCATCCAGTTCACCGTTGGCGCGCGTCCGACGAACACGACGTTGTTCTGTTCCAGGTGGAACAGGATTCCGTCGCCGACCACGAAGCCGTCGTAGCTGCACGGAACCATCTGCTTCGCCCGGTTCACCGGGAAATTCGTGAAAGTGTTGATCGTGAGGTGCGAAACCAGATTGATCGCGTCGGGGCCTTCGATGTACAGCTCCGCCATGTGGTGGGATTGGTCGAAAAGAACGCAGGACTCGCGCCACGCACGCTGTTCATCGCGCCAATTGGTGTATTCGGTAGGGACCACCGGATAAACGTATGCTCCAATCTGCGAATTGCGGAGCATGTCGACCGGGTTTCCGGCCTTTGCTAACAGTCCCTCCAAACTCTCTTGACTCATCTGTTACTTATGCCTCCTCTGGCAATTGAGCTGTCATCTGGCTCAGCGATTTTGGCTCAGCGATTGCATGCAAAATGCAATGCCAACAAAAGAGAATACCACGATGTGATTCTATTCAGGCGGCACGGAAAACGCC
>JASHRP010000111.1 GCA_030037375.1 Bryobacteraceae bacterium
GGTCGAGGGGCCATGCGATTTCGCGTACCGGACGCTCGCGCCTACCCTGCGGACCCGAACCTTCCTGGCTCCTAAGAGGATTCTGAAGACCCGGAAGCTCGATTTCGAGCTTCCTCCGCAGGCTCGCCCGGATGACGCTCCAGTGTCGTACTTCGGCGACTCCTGCCAGCTTCAGCCATTCCGTGCGGCGTCGCGCATCCAAATCCGCGAGCCGGAAGCGGAAAAGCTCCAGCCGTACAATCACTTACCGTCGGGAATCCATCCGTTCGCTTGGCCCAGCTTTCGCATGGTCGCCGAACCACATGTCCACGGAGCGCCCTTGCCCCTGCGTCGGCCCGCCCAAACCCCATCGGTTCGCTGAAGCTCGCAACGGCGCGTTACCGGAGACAACGGCTAAGAGATTAACCTGATTTCTGCCTAAAGTAGACCGCCCGGAGCGCCGATCATCCCGGCAGGTAAATGGTTGATGTCAAAAACGGCCCAGCCTGCAATTCCTGAGGAACAATCATGGGTGTGCCTGAGAAGACCCTCGAAAAGCCCCGCGAGCGATTCATGGACGGATCGGTGAACAGACCACTGGACAGGTCCGTGGATGGATTGGCCAAAGCGGTCGTTGCTCATCTAAGGGGCGACCCCGCCGGAGCGCTCGGCTCGCTTGAAAGCGGCGGAACCGCCACGCCTGAGGTCGCCGCCGCGCGAGCTCACCTGCTGGCGGAGGTAAAGCGGTACGACGAAGCGGTCGCTGAATACGAGAGGTTACTGGCTGCCCGTCCGCAATACGCGGACGGTCATTACCACTGCGGGGTTTGCTTGTATCACCTTGGGCGCTACGAGGACGCCCTCGCGCATTTCACCCGAAGCACGGATCTTGATCCGGCTCACGTGGACGCTCAACTTGTAAAAGGGATCTGCCTGCTGCACCTCAAGCGGCCCGATGAGGCTTTAGAGCCCTTCGGGAAGTGCCTGGAGAAATCGCCAGGATTGGAAGCCGCTCTGCTGGGCAAGGGCGTGGCTCTGCAATTGGCTTGGGAGTTCGAGGAAGCAGCAGAGGTGTACAACCAGGTGCTGCGAAAAAATCCACGCTGCGAAGAGGCCGCGGTCAACATGATTGCGCTCGGGATGCAGCGCAAGGACTATGCCCTGGTTCGCCAGCATGCGCAACATTTGCTCTCGCGCGGCGTATCGGCGCAGGCGGCCTTGGAGGGCCTGAGCGCGGCGGCGTTCGCGGAGGGCCATTATGAGGAGGCTGCCAGATACTATTGCAGCCTGGTAGAGTTGCACCCACGCAACTACGACTACTGGTTCAACCTGGGCGTGACGTATCAGCGCATCGGCAAGCTGCTCGATTCCGCAGCCGCTTACCAGAACGCCGCTTCGCTGCGCCCGGGTTCAACCTCCGCGCAGGTTAACCTCGCGGCCGTGTACCAGGAAATGGGTGATTTGAACGCTTCGCGGCAGGCTTTGGAGACAGCTCTAGCGGCAGCGCCGGAGCGAACCGACCTTCGCTACCAGCGCGCCGTGATCGTCGAAGAACTGGGGCTGATGCAGCAAGCTGAAGGGCTTTACGCCGAGCTCGCACAGACGGATTGTCCAGAGCTTGAGAAGGCTCGCTTCCGCCTCGGGTATCTAAAGCTTCAGCGTGGCGACTATCAAGGCGCGGCAGACTGCCTGAACGCGTGCCTGCAGTCTCGTCCAGGATGGACGGAGGCGGAGCTGAACCTCGCTTTGGCCTATTGGAAGCTCGGAAGGCATGCCGATTCGCAGGATCTGCTGATGTCGGTCTTGAAACGCGAGCCGGGGAATCTGGACGCGGTACGGGGAATGTCCGCAAATTCGCTGGAGCTCAAAGACGTCGCGAATTCCCTGCGCTGGCACCTATGCTTGCAGGAATTAGGTGACCGCTCGCCTGAGGTCTTGCACAACACGGCGATTCTGTACCAGCAGTCCGGCGAGCTCGATAATGCGATCCGCTCGTATCGCCGAGCGATCGAGGTCAAACCCGATTTCGCCGAGGCTCTGCTGAACTTGGGCCACGCCTTGGAAGCAACCGGCGACCACAGCGGCGCTCGCGATGCCTGGACCAAGGCGATCGAGCTCAAGCCTGAGCTAGCCCACGGCTACTTCTTAAGCGGGGAGTAAGAAGGCCGCTTCGATGTCAGCGATAAGTCTCTCGATCCCCGGTTCGCGGGAGGTATCTACCTTAATGACGCGACCGATCTCGAGCGGTTCGAGGCGGGCGTAATCCAGAATGCTCGAAAGCGCGCGATCTGGCGGCACCAATTGATCCAAGTGCCCCGGATGGCGCTTGCGGTTCAGGAAACGCTCGGCGGCTAGGTCGACTGGGCAAACGCAACGAACGTTGACAATCCGGTCCGGTAACCCCGCAAGCCAGTGCGTCGGAGTTCCTGAATGCTCGCTCATTCCCCGCAACCGCCAATGCGATACCAAAATCCCGCCGTTCGACTGCTTGGCAGCGGATTCGAATGACTGATCGCTTTCGCGGCTCAATTTGCCCCGCGTATGGACGCCAACGACTGTTTGAGATTCGAAAAGCCGCTCGAGGAACTCGTCCTTGTCGATGACCGGCAGGCCGAGCGCCGGAGCAAGCCGCCGTGCGAGCGTGGTTTTGCCGCTGCATGGAACGCCCGACATTACCACGAAACGCCGCACTGTTCCGCCAAGCGCCGATGCTTACGGGGTTGCGATCGGAGGCGTCATGCCGAGCGATTCTCCGTTATCCTTCTTGCCTGACATGAAGCTGCCGCCCTTACCGTCCTTAAGCGGGTGGAAGGTAATGGAAACCTTGTCGCCGGGTTTGAGCGTCGTGCGCGTCCAGCCGCGCCTGGCGAGATAGTTGGGACTCATGCCTTCGATACCCCAGGTCTCGACTTCGCCCTGCTCATTCTTCACGTCGATCCAAATCCAAGAATGCGGATTCGTCCAATCGAACTTCTTAATGACGCCGCTCACCGTTTTCTCGCCGGTCATGTCGAACGCGGAGTAAGAGTGATGCGCCAGCGCCAAGCCGGCTCCTGCAACGGCCAGCGCCGACAGGATACCTGCTTGCCGCAGAGCTCGGTTCATGCGAATGATCATATGACCTTTCCTCTTTCGAGATTATTTCGGAGCGTCGCTACTATTTCGGAGCCGCGAGCGGATTAGAGAGGTTCACTCCCGCTTTGCCGTTCGCGTCCACGTAGTTCCGATTGTTTTCCTCGCAGATATATTCGGCGATCGTCCAAGTACGATGCCGCCTCAGCGTCCGGGTGCCCATCGAGTAGGGCATCGTCAGAGCCTCTGGATCGACGACCGTTGTTTCGATGGCCATCGTATCGGGATCGGTCAGATGGAAGCGCTCGACGATCTTCATTTTGTCGCTGTAGGGGAAATTGATTCCGCGCGCGACCTTCTCAAAGCCGACGCTCTCCGCGACCAGTGTGTCGCCTTCCCAGTGTCCGACGGAGGTCCCGTAGAAAGTTGGGTCGGGGTCGGACGGAACGGGGCGGCCATCGGTATAGATATGGCGGACTTGCGTGTAGGCTTCGATGACGATGGTGACTTTGCCCGGCGTGAGCAGGAACTCCATCGGATACGGTTGATTCATGATGGTCGGCAAGCCCGGAGGCAAGCAGTTCGCGGTTTGACCATCGGCGGTCGGAGGCGGCTGATTCTTCGCGAGCGCGGCGTATTCGGGAGTGAGTTGCGGTCCGGCCTGAGCCGCGCCTCCGCGCCCTCGCGCTGCCGCACGGCCTCCCGCGGGAGCAGCACCCTTGCCGTTCTGAGCTCCGCCGCGTCCACCACCGGCGCGTCCACCACCCCCTCCGCCTCCACCGGCCTCCCAGACTCCGTTGAAATCGGGGAGTTTAGCCATCGCGGCCCAGTCTGCGGCCGTCGGAGACTTGGTAACCGCGTTTTGCGCGAACGCGAATGGGACCACACTTAGCACGGCACCCGCGCACGTCCAAAGAATCCTGCTTGAAAGCATGCCGGAACAATTATATATTGGCTCGCGCCGCGCGTGTTACCGTGGAAAGAGAAACCCTTTTCGGCAGCCCGCGACGCGGACGCCCGTACGATTTCATGAACAGTTTTCCTGTTGCAGAGGACCTTTATACCCGTGAGGGCCTCGCGCGCCTAGACGCGAAGTTTTTGAGCAGTCTTGAGAATGCAAGCCCCGATCTGCACCATCGTTTGTTGGCGGCGCGGAGAGACCCGGCGGCCTTCGCCGATAAGCCCGGCTCGGAGTTGATGATTGAGCTGGCCCCACACGTCGAGGATTTCGTCGGGGATCTGTTCGGAATGTCGCGCGAGCTTGCGGAATTGCAGGCGCGAGAGAACGATCTTGCCCCGCTCTACGCGATCAAACGCAAATTCGTGCAGCGTCGCGCGCTTACGGGCGTCTCCGCGGAACAGGCGGCCTCGATTGACGGACCGGCCATTGCGGCGG
>JASHRP010000112.1 GCA_030037375.1 Bryobacteraceae bacterium
TCGGTTCATTTTTTCGGCCCAAGCTCGCGGGGAAGCCCATGGTTCGGCATCGGGCTCGATGGGGTCTGCGCCGCGGGCGAGCAGAAGCTTCACAAGTTCGACGCGGCCCCAGCGGCAGGCCCAACCGAGCGGCGTGCTGTTGAGCAAGTGATCGCGGACATCCAGACGAGCGCCCGCGTCAAGCAGGAGCGTGGCGAGTTGAACGCCGACACCGTGGTCGCGCGCGATCACTTCGTGCAGCATGGTCTGCCCGTAATCCGAGGCACGATGGTTCGGACCGCAGCGGGCCAGGATGAGCTTGAACGTCTCGCACGCCTCGGCCTGCTGTTGCGCGGTGTAATCCTCGTGGCCGGGCAACGGACGCCACAGCATCCAGAACCAGCGCAAATCGTCCGGAGTCCAATTGATATGCTCGATCGCCATGCGGACGATCTCTTCGCACAGGCTGCTCGCGCCGCCCCACAGGAGCTGTTCGGCGACCGTATGACCGGAGAAATCGTTGGGTTCGATATGCCCGCCGATTTCGCCCGCGAGCATTTTGCGCGCGATCTCCACTTGGCGCGCATAGCCGGCCGATCCGGCGTCGATCCAGCCGCCATATTTTTCGATGAGCGCGATCATCTCGGGATTTCCGGCAATATAGGCGCGGTAAGCGGGCGAGCCCGAGGTCCACACGTGAGCGTTGGGGTCCGCGCCGCGTTCGAGCAGCAGTTGAGCCATATCGACGCGGTTGTGAATAACCGCACTAAACAGCGGCCCCGCCGCCGACCACGTCTGATCCGCGATCGGGCCGACGCGGACGCGCTCGTCTGGATCGAGGCCGAGGTCAAGAAGCCCGCGCAATACATCAAAGTGCCCACCGCGAGCCGCGCCTTCGAGCGCGCGCTGACCCTCGATCTGCTCCTTCGAACACTTCTCGAGATAATCCCAACGGCCGAGAGTGGCGGCGGAGATCGGACTGAGCTTCGCGCCGTGTTCGAGGAGAAATTTCGCGGTCGCCTCGAACTGCGCATAGTCGAACTCTTTCCACCATCCGCTTGCCCATCCGGATGCCGCGAAGTCGAGAGGCGTCCATTCGCAGTGCCAATAGTCGCGTTTCCATTTCACGTTAACGTCGGCTCCGTGGTCGAGCATCCACTTCATCAGCCTCAGGGCGCCGCGGGCGGCCGCCTGATGAAGCGTGGTTTGATCGAGCATGGTTTGTTCAGGCGTTGCGCGGCCGTCGGGCGGACGGATATCGGCAAGCTCGGGATGCTGGTCCAGGACGGCGATCATCGCGGCTTCCCCGCCGGACTGGAAGGCTTGCTCCAGTTTGCCTTTGAGCTCGTTGGGCACGGCCTGACCGCGGAGACCCCGCTGGATACGGGCTTGCTGGATAGCTTGGGAGATTTCGGTGTAGCCGCGGTCGCGGGCGATGACGTAGGGACTGGTGGCGTCGCGATTGGGCCAGATGCCGCCGTCGGTATCCGCGCCGAATTCGAGCAGGAGCTTGGTCATGGCAAGGTCGCGACGAATCACGGCCATGTGGATGGCGCGCATTTCGCCGCGGCCTTGATCGACGATTTCGGGCCGGCGTTCGAGGAGGGCGCGCGCGGCGGAGAGATTTCCGGATTCAACAGCGTCATGCAGGTGCTTGGCGGTAACGCCGTCGACGGCGGCCTTCAGTTTCAGCCAGCTTTCGAAACCGTATGAGCGCGCGAGCACGAACTGGGCGTCGTGGAGGGCGAAGGCATCGGGCGCGATCTTGCAGGGAGAAGACGTGCCGCGATAAGCGCCGACCTCCGCGACAGCTTCTGGCTGTCCGGCGCGGTAGGCTTCGTGAAGTTCCTTGGCCTGGCGCTTGAGTTGGTCCAGGTCGGGGTTCTCGCGCATGCGGCGAGCAGGCGGGTGCTGGCTCATATGAGCTCCTTTCCGGCGGGCGCGTTAGCGCCGCGCACATGCCCGCTGTCCGCTTCCTCGGGCGAGAAAAGAGTTCATGCTCGAACCACAAACGTGCTGCGCGAAATCGAGGTGGACGCTGTCCTTCCCGCGGACGTGGTTGGCGCCCCGAGCGCCAAGACGCAGTGTAGCAGAGGGCGCCGCGGGGACGACGCCCGCGTGAAGCGGCTGTCATGAAGCGGCAAGGCGAAATCGTGTAGACTTGGCGGCCAGGGGGTGTTCATGAAAGCCATGTCCATGAAACGTTCACTGACCGCAATCGCGCTAATCGCCGCGCTGTTCGCGCCGGCCGTTGCGAGTGCGCAGATTCTGGCCGACGGCCCAGTTGTGTACGGACACCACCATCTGAACACCACGAACATGGCGGCACAGAAGAAATTTTTTGTGGATACGCTCGGCGGCAGCGTGGTGAAGTTCGGTACCGGCGACCGGCAACAGGAGATCATCACGTTCCCGAACGTTCTCATCTTTTTCCATCCGATGCAGGCGCCGACGGGGGGTTCGATCGGCACGACGGTCAACCACATCGGCTTTTCCGTTCCCGATCTCAAACCGGTCGTGGCCAAGATCAAGGCGAACGGCTTCAAAATGATCACCAAGGATTCCGTCGCCGCGGACGTTAAGGTAACCGACGATATCGCGGCCGCCAGTCCCACGACGAACATCGCGTTTGCGCTGGGGCCGGAGGATGTCAAGGTAGAGTTCGTCGAGGTCAAATCGCAGAAGGCGCCGATTCAGCTTCATCACGTCCACTTCTTCGGCCAGATGAACACGGAGATGCAGGCGTGGTACGCGAAGACGTTCGGCGCGAAGCTGCTTCCAGCCAATCCGGGATCCGCATTCGTTTCGGATCAACTTCCTGGCGTGACGCTGAACTTCTCGCCATCGCCGACGCCGACCGTTGGCACCACCGGCCGGGCGATCGATCACATCGGCTTCGAGATAAAAGATCTCGAGGCGTTCACCAAGAAGCTCGAAGCCGAGGGGATCAAATTGGATCGTCCATACACTAAGGTGCCGGAGCTTGGCATCGCGATCGCATTCATCAAAGATCCCTGGGGAACGAATATCGAAATGACGGAAGGACTCAGGGCCGTCAAGTAGGGTCGATCACATGAGAAATGCGATTTTCACCCTGGCGGCGCTGGTGTCAAGCGGAGTGTCGCCTGCTTCAGCGCAACTGGTGAGTCATCCGGATGCGCCGGTGCGCATCGGGCATTATCACCTCAACGTCACCAGCATCGAAGCCCATAAGAAGTTTTGGGCCGATACGCTCGGCGGGAAGGCGATAAAATTCGGCGGCATCGACGTAATTGAGTTTCCGGACGCGTTCCTCTTCCTGCGCGTGCAGAAGCCAACCGGCCCGACGCGCGGCACTGCCTTCGATCACATCGGCTTCGCCGTGCCAGACGTCCCTGCGATGGCGAAGAAGCTGGCAGCCGCGGGGTATCAGGAGACCACCGGACGGGAGCCGAAGCCGGGTGACGCGCCACCGGCGGCATCAGGCACGTCGGCGGTGTATGGACGCTTTGCGTATTTTCTCGGCCCTGACGGAGCGAAAATCGAGCTCGTGACTAGCGATCAAAAAGACGCGCCGCCCATCGTGGCGCATCATATTCACTTCATCAACAAGCAGTACGTCGAGATGCAGCAGTGGTACATGAAGGCGTTCGACGCGACTTTGCGTCCGGGCCAAACCGACTTCTTCATTGGCGCGGACCTGCCCGGCGTCGGATACAGCCTGAACTTCTTCCGGTGGGAAGGCGACCAATCCATCACTCATGTCCCCACAGCCGGCCGCGTCGTGGATCACGTGGGGTTTGAAGTGAAGAACCTGGAAGCGTTTTCGAAGACGCTCGAAGCGAAGGGCATCAAGCTCGTTCGGCCTTACAAGAAAAGAGACCCGGCCATGAACAACATCGCCACGGCGACGATCGTCGACCCATGGGGAGTCTCAATCGAGCTGACAGAGGGCCTCGACAAGATTAACTGACTGCGATGCTCTCGGAGCGCGGTTATTGAGCCGGTTGGCCGGCGCACTGCTCGCTGTAAAGGTGACGGTTACGCCGGTTCGCGCGCCAGCCATGGAAGTGTCGGCGATTGACAAATTTTCGTACTCGACAATCGAAACAGAATTAATGCCGGTGGAGGAGGCCATGCGCCGGATTTCCTTGCCACGCAAGGCGGGCGGGAGGAGCTCCGCAACGAACTCGTCGACCGTTTGCGGGGATTGCACTTGCGAATCGCGGCCGGGCGCGATGGGAGGAAGCTAGATGCGACAGACGTTGCCATCGGCGGCGTAGTCGACCACCATTTCGAGACCCGGCCGCGCAACGAAGGTCTCGCGCGCGAGCGGCGGTCCGAATTTGGCGCGCAGGCCGCTGACGAAACCGGCGGGGTCGGATTGCGCGAAGGCGGAGGTGGAGAGGGCGAAGGCAATAGCAAATACGCGCAGGCTCATGAAACCGATGATAGTAAGTTTAATGCCGGATTTTTCGAGGCCAGGAAGCGACGGCGCGCTGGCGAACGGAGTAGCGAAGTGGCGGGATAAGCTCGGGGAACTGACGTCGCGGGGAGTGATTTATACGACTCGCGGGGACTATTGGAGCGGATTGAATGCGGCGAAGAATGCCTGATTACGGCCGCGCTCAAGCGGAAGATCGGGAAGGACGAGGAGTTTACGCGGTACGCGTGGCGAGTGGGCGCGCGAGAGAGTTGCGGTGCGCCCGAACAAGAACGAGTGCGAATTCTGAGGCACAAATTGGAGCCGCATTGCCGGAAGCGAGCATGATTTTCCGTGGCAGTGGTGACGCTGGGAGCAGGCTGCTCGAAGGGCGATGGCGCGGAAAGAGAGAAGAGCCGACTGCCGAGGACCTGGCGCAACCGGGAGGGACACCGTTGGAGCAATGCGTGAGGTTTCGGAGTGCTGCGTAGCGCGGGGAGTCGCCCCGCCACGACCGCGGACATGCTGGATGGCCGTGCACTCGGGCGCGCCAAACCTCGGGCTGCTAATGCGTGAACTTTTCGGCGAAGGTACGCCGCGAGGTCGCCAGAACCTTTTCAACCCTCTTTTCGGCAGCCAAAGCTACTGCGCGCCTCTGTTCGACCCCAGCAGACCCCGCTGGTATTTTCGGCGGTTCATTCCTTCCAGCTGAATCCCCTCAACCAATTCCTGTCGCGGCGCGAAAACAGCCCTTTTCACCTCGCGCTGCTAGCGGCGCAATCCGCGCGGCCGCACAAACGGGATAAACTCCTGCAGCAAGTTATAGCTTAGGTCGCCGCCCAGGATGATGAGTCCTCGCTGAATTCCGCGCCCGGGTGTGCTCGTGCTTGGCGGCTGCCAGGCATTGGCGAGCTCACCCGCCCCAAACGCACTGCCCATGCGCGCCCAGGCGAAGGTCTCCCTCCCGGAATCCGTACGCGCGACCACGGTTTGCAGAAGCGCGTTCCGGAGGCGGCGGCGAAAGCCCTTTTCTTCACTCGGAAAGTAGCGGGGATCTTCATGCAAAGCCGTCTCCAACCCGAACGCCATAGCTTGCCGCGACAGGTTCGTTCCAAAGCCGGAAGCATACCGGGTTGCGTATCCTTCCACACCCTCGCCCCATTCCCTTGGACTATCCCTCACCTGGCCGATCACCGCGCCTAACGCCGATCCCATGTACCCGTGAAGGCCGATGGCTTGAATCTTCCGGTAATCGAACTTCTCCTGAACGGTCATCGCATTGGCCTTCATGGTCGGGCCAACTTGGGCCGGCAAGTCCGCAGGATTTTGCGCACCAGCCGGGACGGAAAGAGTCACTGCCAATAGGCATAGGCCATTGAAGACACGCATGTTAGAGCAGGTGGCGGACTTCATACTGAGACCTCCGAAGCATTCGGGCTTCCAAAAAGGCCGTTCGGGCCGGGGATGATGCTAGGCTGATTTTATGCGTGCTTTACCGATTCTTTTCTCAGGACTCATCCTTCCCGGCCTAATTTTAGCGCAAGCGCCTGCCGCCAAGTCGACGGCAGCGGCGAAGTCGACGACTGCCGCAAAGTCCACCACCGCCGCTAAATCAACAGCGGCTGCGGGAGCCGGGATGACCGATGAGCAGAGGACCATCTATGCCATCGGTCTTTTCCTTTATAGAAGGGATAACCTAGCCGGGTTCAATCTCACGCCGGCCGAGCTGGAACTGGTGAAAAAGGGGATTTCGGATGCCGCGGCCGGAAAGCCTGCGGTGAATCTCGACGTGGAGGGACCGAAGCTTCAGCCCCTGCTCGATTCCCGCACGAAGGCAGCCGGCGCGGCGTACCTGGCGAAGGCCGCGACGCAGCCGGGGTTCGTCAAGACTCCGTCGGGGCTACTCTTCAAAGAGGAACGCGCCGGAGCGGGGCCATCGCCAAAGCCGACGGATACGGTGCAGGTGAACTATCGTGGCACGTTTATCAATGGAACAGAATTCGACAGCTCATACAAAACCGGTAAACCAGTGCCTTTGCCGCTAACCGGAGTGATCCCGTGTTGGACGGAAGCCCTTCAGAAGATGAAAGTCGGCGGGAAAGCTTCGCTTGTTTGTCCATATCAGATTGCGTATGGAGAAACGGGGCGAGGCACGATTCCGGGCTTCTCCACGCTTCTGTTCGAGGTCGAATTGGTCGCGATCAACCCGCCCGGAGCGGGCAAGTAATTCCGCTTTAGTTAAGGCCCGCAGGTCCTTGCAGGTGTTGCGCGTCCTGCTGGTTCTCCTGGCAGATATACTCGGTCAGTTCCCCAGGCTGCGTCCGGGAGGTAAAGGTGATCGTGAATGGCTTCGAATACATCACTGGATCGATGATCTGGGTCTCGATCTTCAGGGTCGCGGAATCCGTGCGAGTGTAGCGCTCGATCGTGTGAAGCTGCTCGGAGTGCGGGTGACCCGCGAAATCGAACCAGAACTTGTCGTTGTAGCCGACGGTATCTACAACCAGAGTGTCTCCATCCCATGAGCCGATCGAATGCCCATACCAGGTTGGATCGGGGTCGGCCGGATGCTTACGGCCGTCCATGAAGATCTGGCGATAGCTGTGGATGTTCCCTTCAAACAGGAAGAAGATGTGGGTTGGGTCTTCGACGATTCTCCAGGGATAAGGAGCCATGCGCGGGACGCCGGTCGGCAGGCAGTTAGCCTCGGGATCGTTCTTGGATAGCTGGGCCTTGAAAACCTTCATGCCTTCGGCGGTCATCGGAATCGGTTCCTTGCATGTCGGCTGCGCCTTTTGCCCTCCGCGTCCCCGCCCTGCTGCCTGAGGCACCGCGCCTGGAGTGTCACAAGGCACGGTGGGCATTCCCTGCATGAGGTCGCCGACCGGGCCCGGGCTGCTCCAGATGCCGACCAAATCCGGCTTTCCGTCGGCCCGGCGAGGCGTCGGTCCGGCAGGCACGGCCGGTCCACGTCCGCGTCCCTTTGCTTGGGCTTTCGCGGTATCGGGATTCTGGCTTCCGCCCGCCGGCGCTGTCGCTTGTGCTGAACTCAGCCCGCCCGGCGCTTGCGCCCACAATGAAATAGCTACCGTTAACGCCACGCCCGTCATCGCCGGAATCAACGCGGACTTAGGAAATCGAATCCTCACTTGAAGCCTCCCTGTATCGTGGACCACAAAGCACTATATCACGAAGTTTCGCGATTGTTTAGGCGAGCGGCAGCCTCGTAGAGTTACTACTTTCGATCGAGCATCGATTGGAGTAATTGCTTCTCGGGGGTGTCTTTTGTGGACATCAGCACGGAGCGTAGCCAATCCTTGGCCTCGGGATTCGACCCGGAGGCAATCTCTTTGAGGCGCGTCAACGTGTAGACGATCAGCCGGTCATTCGCCGGCTTGTCCTCTATGAGGTTCGCCAAATCATCGAACTCCGCGGCCGAGATCGGCGGGGAGCCTAGTCCAGGTTCGATTTTTGAGATCGAAAAGCGCTTCTCACGTGGCACTCTGGAATAGGTCGCCCGATATTCGGCAGACCCTAGGTCAAGCTCTTCGTTAATCGAGTAGTTGACTCGCGAATCCAGTACGATTCGATCCTGATCGATCTCGACCCGCCCGTAAATCGTGCGGCTCACCGTGGCGCCGTAGCCGATCGCCCAACCGTACGATGTGAACCTGAAGAAGGGCTCGAAGTCCGTGGCCGAAGGATCGTAGAGAGTTACACATTCGGCGTACCAGCCGCTGCCGCTCACGCACTGATTCTCCACCCGAAGAAGCGGTCCGCTGCCCGATCGATCAACCCCATAACCTCGCGCCTTATCGGTGAACTGCGTCCCGGCGTAGCGCCAACCGCCCTTTTCCTCGAAAAACCGAAGGAAAGATTGCCCGGGTGCGCCATCGATGACAAGAATTGCCTGAGAAGGCATAGGAATCGTGATTACACCATCGACCGCGCACCCCAGGCGCTCGCAGTTCGGGTCCGCCGGCTCGGCGCCGAGCAGCCGCCACACCTGTTTCCAATCGACCGCCTCGTGCGAATTCAAATACCGCGCGAGTTCATACGGATTCTTCACCGCTTGCGCCAGCTCGCTCTGCGCGAAAATCCCCACGGAGCCAAAGAGTAAAGCAGCAATCCGCCACACTGCTAAATTTTACTGCGGCATCGCCAGGCGAACCACTCCGTATACGGCAAACGCCGCTAGACCGAGCTTCCATAACCATCCTCGCCACGAAAAATCCCAGAACAACGAGAACAGCATCGCGAATCCGACCGGCGTTAGCGCATTGAAACGTTCCGCTTCGCCGAGATGTCCTTTCGCCAAGGCGAATAATCCGCGGGTCAGCCCGCATAGGGGGCACGGATGGCCCGTGAGCCAATGAAATCCGCAGAGGTTGAGTATCGGCTCGGCCGGTACGGTGACGAAATGCAGGAACGCAAGCAGCAAAGCTGCCCCTGCAACTGGTAACTTATAGCGCATCCACCGTAGCCGGATCGACACCGACGATTTCTTTGTACGCAACCGTAATCGCGGCGATGGTTACGGGGACGGTCACCAAGAGTCCGACGATCAGGCACAGGAACCCCAGCACGTTTACCAGAAACGCAAGGATCAGAAACATGGTGAAGCCGAAGTAGTCGTTCCTCACCACGGCGTGGCTGGCTTGCATGGCGGGCCAGAACTCCATCCGCTTGTCGACGATGAACAGGAACGTGAACTTGTACATCGCAGCGATAACGAGACCGGGAATGAAGCAGGCCAGAGTTCCCGCGAAGACGAAAATCCCAATCAGCAAAGACGCCACCAGCGTGTGCACGAAGAAGTTGAAACCCTTGAAAAGATCGCCGACATCGCCCCGGCGTCCCATGAGCTTCTTCATCGTGAAAATGTGGAAGCCAGCGACCAGCGCGCCCTGAATCAACGGTACTCCGTTGAGCAAAACGAAAATCAGCGAAATCAGCAGGTAATTGCCGAGATCGGAGGTCACCAGGGACCATCCTTCGCCGATCCAGCGGCCGGGTTGCGCCTTGATTCCCACCGGCGGCGTCCACGGAGCGCCCGGCGCAGACCCCGGTGCCGGAACATTCGGAGGCGGAGGAGGAGTTCCGCCCGGCGAAGCCGGACTCGAAATCGGCTGCCCGCAATTCGGACAAAATTGCGCATTGTCGGCGACTTTGGTACCGCAGAAGTGGCAAAACATGTCTCAATGGAGTATACGCGAGAGGAATCGCGCGCGTTCGCGCGCTTTGCGCTGTAAAAAAGCGCCCGCGGTTGCTCCGCTTGTGCCGCAGGTGTATGATCTGGAGGATTCGTCTCGCTGTGACGACCTGAGACTAAATGAGATCCAGACTGTTTGTGCTCGTTCTCGCCGCGTGTCTACTCGCCTTCATCGGATCGATGTTCGCCCAGCAGCCTGCGGCGCCGGGCCAGGGCGCCCCGGCAGGACGCGGGCAAGGTAATGGTGGACGCGGCGGCGGAGGGATCGGCGGCGGTGGTTTCGGCCGAGGAAACACGCCGACGTTTGCTGGTCCGCCGGCAGGGATGCAGGCGCTGCCGCTCGACCTATTCTTATCGAAGAACTTCTATAAAGATCAAAAGCTCTGGTCGGATCAGCGATATTTCCGCTGCAATACGCCGCGCCAGTTGACCGATATCTGGACTTCCCATCGCATCGGCGATAAGCCACCAGCATCCGCTGCGTGGGGCGATTGCAGCATGGACTATCCGCGAGAGAAGATCATCAGTCCGTATCCTTACAAAACCGCCAAAGAGCATTACGACGCCTTGATGGCTGCCGCAAAGGCAAAGGGCGGCCCGACCGTTTACACCAAAGCGACGGTTCCTGAT
>JASHRP010000113.1 GCA_030037375.1 Bryobacteraceae bacterium
CTCGATTCACAACTATCAGGATTCGTATCTCAGCGGCACGGTCTCCGGATGGCCATTGACGAATCCCGGATTGCTAGGCGCGCTTCCGCAGTTTACACCGGCTTCGGTGGTAAATTCCGCTAGCCTCGCCGGAGGCAGCGTCGCGCCAGGCGAATTGGTCTCCATATTCGGAGTGAACCTGGGGCCGAGCTCTCCGCTGGGTCCGCAAGTCATTGGCGAATCTCTGAGCACGACTCTCGGCGGCGTCACCGTGCTGTTCAACGGCATTCCGGCTCCCATGGTGCTGGCGTACTCAACCCAGATCAACTGCGTGGCGCCCTTCGAGATTCAAGGCAGCTCGAACGTGAATATTCAGGTGCAATACTCCGGCGCGACTTCGCCGACCGTAAGTCTGCCCGTCGCCGCCGCGGCTCCCGGCATCTATACGGCGAATTCGAGCGGTCAGGGCCAGAGCGCCGCGCTGAATCAGGACTACACATATAACAACAGCTCGGATGGCGCTGCGCCCGGTTCTGCCGTGATTCTTTACCTGACGGGCGCGGGAGAAACTACGCCTGCGGATGCCGACGGTTCCGTCAACTTAGCCACAACGCTTCCGAAGGTTGCGCTTCCGGTTACGGCCGAAATCGGAGGGTCGCCAGCGACGGTTCTATATGCCGGAGATAGCGCAGGAATCGTCTCGGGCGTCATTCAACTGAATCTGCTCGTGCCGGCGGGTCTTGCGCCGGGCGAGCAACCCGTGAAGGTGCAAGTCGGTTCTTTTAGCTCGCAAGCCGGAGTTACAATCACCGTTCGATAACTACTGAGTCACGCCCGGCTCTCCCTATAGATTCCGTCACTTACAGCCGATTGTTTTAGGACAAGGCGTTTACCTCTGATAGTAGGTGCATAGGAGAGTTCTGATTCATGTTTCCCGCAATTGGGATACTGGTGGTGCTCGGCTGCATTGCTGGCGGCTATCTGATCGAGAAGGGCAACCTTTTGGTGCTCATGCAGCCGGCCGAGCTGCTCATCATTGGCGGCGCGGCCCTGGGAACCCTGCTGATCGGTAACCCTACCCACGTCCTGAAGGAGATCCTGGGCGGCGTATTGCAGGTCTTCAAAGGCAGCCGCTATACAGCCGGCATCTATCTCGACACGCTGAAGTTCCTGAACGACTTTTTCAATACCGCCCGCAAGAGCGGGCTGACTTCGCTCGAACAAGACTTGGACGAACCCTCCAAGAGCGAGCTGTTCAAGCGCCATCCCAATTTCTCCAAGAACAAGCAAGCGATGCACTTCTTTTGCGACACCGTCCGAACTCTGGTGACCGGAGGAATCGACACGCATGACCTTGACAACATCATGGAGACGGATCTGGAAATCCTGCATCACGAAGGGCGCACCTCAGCCAATGCTCTGACAACGGTTGCGGACAGCCTTCCGGGACTGGGCATCGTTGCGGCGGTCTTGGGCGTAGTGATCACCATGGGATCGCTCGGAGGACCTCCCGAGGAGATCGGGCACAAAGTGGCTGCGGCGCTGGTCGGAACCTTTCTCGGCATCCTGCTGTGCTACGGCTTCCTGGGACCGGTGGCCGCGCATATCAAGAAACACGCTGACGCGGAAAAGGAATATTTCCTCAGCCTGCGAATGGGCCTGCTGGCGAACATGAAGGGGCTTTCCCCTTTGCTCGCCCTCGAATCCGCCAGAAGGGCCATCCCTCACCACCTCCGTCCGAGTTTCCAGGAGATGGACAAGGCATGCCGTAAGACTGCGGAGAGCGCCGTGACGGAGGCGGCTGCGTGAGCCTTCCGCAGAAGCGGCCGATCATTATCGTCAAGAAGTCCGCCGATCACGATGACGCGCATGGCGGAGCATGGAAGGTCGCTTACGCGGATTTTGTAACCGCGATGATGGCCCTGTTTATCGTACTGTGGCTGTTGAGCGCGAGCGAGAAAGTCCAGAGAGCGGTCGGTGGATATTTTCAGGACCCGACTGGCAAGGGCCGCCAGACGGGCACCACTAACTCCGGCGCCGGCGAGATCATCACCATCAATCGCCAGGACTTGCAAAAACTCAAGGAGAAATTGGAAGAGGTCTTGAAGCAGATTCCCGCGCTTCAACACATGCAGAAGCAGGTCAAGATGACGCTGACCACCGAAGGCTTGCGCATCGATCTGATCGAGACCGAGAGTGGCCTCTTCTTCGAGAGCGGCAATCCCCGGCCCACCGACGCCGGCAATGAGCTGTTGCAAGCGCTGGCGACGGAACTCGCGAAGATTCCGAACAAGATCGCCATCGAAGGCCATACCGACTCAAGACCGTTCGGACGTCCGGACTATTCCAATTGGGAATTGTCGGCCGATCGCGCGAACGCGGCTCGAAGGGTTCTAGCGGAATCCGGCTTGGAGGATGGCCGCATCAGTCAAGTTCGCGGATTCGCCGACCAGCGTCTGCTGAAGAAGGACGACCCGACGAATCCCGCTAACCGGAGAATCTCGATTATCGTTCGCAACGACGGACTCGATAAGCAGGAGGAGGCGATGGCGCAGGCTCAACCAGCCGCGCCCACGTCTGCCGCGGCCGAACCCGCCAAAACCGATCCTGCCAAATCCGACCCTCCTAAAGAGACTAAGAAAGAATGATCTCACTCAAGAAGTACATTGACACGTCAGGGGACGCGTCGATCCGAGCCATGTGCGATTCCTACCGCGCGTCGCTGACAGCCATCGGAATCAGCGCGACGCAGATCTGCCCGCACCTCGGAGAGGATTTCCAGCGCGATTTGCTGAATCTGCGCGATCAGCTGACGCCGCAAGCCGTTCCGGATGCCGTTGCGCAAACCGGGCAGCAGGTGGAAGAAGAGCTTTTGAAGTGGGGCGAATCGGCTTCCGAATATCTTCAGCGAACCGCTCACGACGTCAAAGAAATCATGTTGATCGTCGCGACGACAGCGCAAGCCGTGGCCGAGCGCGATCAGCGCTACGCGCGCCAGTTCGGCGAGTTCGCGGAACAGCTCTCGGCAATCGGAAACTTAGAGGATCTCTCCAAGATCCGGCAATCTCTCGGAAAAAGCGCACACCAACTGAGAGCTTATGTAGAGAAGCTCGTGCAGGACGGCGAACAGTCCCTTTCGCGGCTGCGCGCTGAGCTGTCGGTTTATCAGAACAAGCTCGACGAAGTGGAACGCGTTGCGACGCAAGATCCCGTTACCGGGGTCGCCAACCGGTATAAGGCGGAAAGGCAGATTCAAGCTCGAATCGAAGCCGGCCGTGGTTTTTCGATCGCCATCTTCGATTTGGATAACTTCAAGCAGATCAATGACGTGTATGGGCATCCCGCGGGCGATACGCTTTTGAAACAATTCGCGATTGAGTTGCGAGGAGCGTTCCGTTCGACCGATGTGGTTAGTAGGTGGGGCGGAGACGAGTTTTTAGCGATCGTGGATTGCCGCGCCGAAGACGCGCGGGAGCGGATTGAGCCG
>JASHRP010000114.1 GCA_030037375.1 Bryobacteraceae bacterium
GATCTACACCGCCTCTACCGGCATGTACCAGTTCATCGACTTCAACATCCATCCAGCCGTTTTCCTCGGGCTGCATCTGCTGGTGACCGATCCGGCCACGTCTCCCCGCAAGAATTTTGGAAAGATGATCTTCGGCGCGGGATACGGCGCGGGCGTCTTCGCGATCTATGGATTGCTGTTCAGCCTGGGAGATCCCACGTTTTACGACAAGCTGCTCTGCGTGCCGCTGCTCAATCTGACCGTGCGCGCATTGGACCGCGCCAGCATCGCTCTCAATGCCTGGTTCTCCCGGCGGAACGGGGTCATCGGGGGGAAGCTCCGCCCGTTGCAGGCGCTTTCGAATTGGACTCCCCGCCAGGCGAATTTTGGATTCATGGGGATCTGGGTGGTCTTCTTTGGATTCATGCTTGGGACCGGGTATCTCGGCGGCAAACACCTGGGCAGCGATCCCGCCTTCTGGGAAAAGGCCTGCGAAGCCGGGCAAGGAAAAGCATGCCGAGTCCTGGCCCGTACGCTGGACGTGCAGTGCCAGCACAACTCCGCTCATGATTGCTTCACTCTGGGAACCCTGCTGAGCGACGGCGCGAAACTTCCCCGCGATCCGATCGGCGCGGCGCGGAGCTTCGGACGCGCCTGCGACATCGGCTCCGCCGACGCCTGCAGCCGTCTTGCGAATCTCGTGAAAACCGACGGAGACGGCGTGCTGGCGGAACCCTGCAGCCGTGGAGATGGAGCGAGCTGTTTCATGCTCGGGTCGCTGCTAATGGAAACCGGGCAATGGCCGCAGGCTGAAGAGAAATTTCGCCGCGCCACCGAACTGACCCCGAACGATCCCCGCGCCTGGGGAAGGCTGGGATGGGCGATGTGGCAGCAGAACAATCCCGCCGAGGCGAAGGCGACACTTGAGAAGGCGATCGGCCTCGGTCCGCAAGTCGCCGAACTCCACAACAACCTGGGACTGGTTCTGTGGGGCACTGGCGACCGTCCCGCGGCGGAAGAAGAGTTCCGTGCCGCGCTGCAAATCCAGCCCGACGTTGCGGAGTGGCGATTGAATCTTGGCCGAGCCCTGGCCTCGCAAGGCCAAATCGCCGAGGCCCGCGCTCAGATGGAGGAAAGTCTCCGTTTGAAGCCCGGCTACGCGGAAGCAAGAGTCGACTATGCGCGCGTTCTGACCGATCTGAACCGCCCCGCCGATGCCGAGAAACAGGCCAAACTCGCGGTCGAAGCCGATCCTCGCTCCGGCGCTGGCCACGAGATGCTGGGAGCGCTCCTGTACGGCAAGGGCGACCTCTCCGGCGCAAGGCAAGAGTTGTCCACGGCAGTCCAGCTTCAACCCGACAATTGGCGCGCGCAAGTTGAAGTGGGCATCGTATTGGCGCGACAAGGAGACCGTGCCGGCGCTGTTCAGCATTTAACGGCCGCGGCGCAGGGCCCGGATCCGGACGCCCGAGCCTCCGCTGAGCGGGCATTGCGCGCCCTTACGGGTAAATAACCCGTTCGGCGTGCGAATCACTCGATTTTCTCTGCCAGCCGGGCGAGGAAATCCGTCTGCCCTTTAAGCAACTTCTCTCGCGCGGCCGGAAGCAAAAACCAAGCGCCGGCGTCCACTTCGGGAAACTCCCGCGCCTTGCCGGATTTTGGCGGCCACTCCATGCTGAATGTGTTGCTTTTAACGAGCGCGGGATCGAGATCGTGCTCCAGCGCCCACGCGCTGACAATTTTCCCGCTTGGCTGCTCCAACTCGCCCAGAAAGACAAAGTCGCCATCGACGACCAAACTCGTTTCTTCGGTAAACTCACGCTTGGCGGCAGCCAGCGGATCTTCGCCTTCGTCATATTCGCCTTTGGGCAAAGACCAAGCTCCCAAGTCCTTCTTCGTCCAGAACGGTCCGCCCGGATGAACAAGAAAGACCTCGATGCCAGCTTCGGCTTTCCTGAATAGCAAGATCCCGGCGCTCCGCTTTTTTATGACGCCCTCCCGCGCCGCTTAAGGTTGAGGTGCGGCCACCGGCGCAGTCGCAGGCCGGCCATAGTAATCGTATACGCTGCGATCCCGCAGATGGTTCACCGGCTGCCGGGCATCGAAATCCGGGAAGCTCTGGACGTCTTTGAGCCGCAGGTTCACCCAAGCGGCCTTGCCACGCCAGGAGATGGACCGGAACGATTCGGGCGGCGTGAGAATCGAACGGCCGGTGTGCCTCAAACTCACGACAACCGAGTGTACCCCCCAGAGGGTATCCTCGATAATGAAATCCTCAATGGTTCCGATCTCTCCATCTGTCGCGTGGATGGAATACCCAAACACCTCCCTCAGACTTCGCAGATGCGACCCCGGTTGTTTGATGCCGGTTTCGCGTTGCTGCGAAATAGGCATGTCGGCCTCCAGTGGCGGGCTGGTACGGATTTGCTGACAGTTTAACTGGATGGGAAGACGCTTCTTCTCCCAATCCGGCTGTCCCAACACGAAAGGAAGGATCAAGACCCTCCGCTTGCCGAGCGCACTTGCGGTCTCCGCGACCAGGTAATGCACAACCCAGGTTTCATCGTCGAATAGAAAGTCCTGCACCGTCCCTTGAACGCCGTCAGTGGCTTCAAGGTGATAGTCGAGCATGACGTAAAGACTGCGTAACATTTCTCACCCAATTCCAGAGTACGGCGGGCCCGGACTTTCGCCCCATAGCCTCCCAACGCTACATAGTGCACCGCGAATGAGCTACAGGATCAACGGGATGGCTGATCTTCGCTCCGCGACCCATATGGGAAAATGTCTCATCCTCGGTACGTAGCGCCCGCCGCGGCTAGGTGAATTCACTTATTCAAATCCAGTCCGCTAGCTCTATTGCTCGCCGGCCACCTGGCTAGGAAGATAGGACCGTAAGGCAATCCGAAGTTTCAAAAAAGGGAGAAAACGATGGACACATCTACCGTTCGAATCATTTGTGCGGCTCTGGCGATTGCGTTTGCTGGAATCTTCGTGCTGCGCCGCAAGAAGAATGCCGCGGAGGAATAGCCTGGGGCCCGCGCACTCTACCAGCGAACTACACGCCTAAGACCGTCAACGGTTCCCGACAGTAAGCCGTCTACGCCGCCTTCAGGCCGCCTGGCGCTTGCGCGGCCGCTTCTTCGAGACGCGCCGGGACTCGGACGGCTCGGCGGCATGTGAGGCCTTTGTGGATTGGAGGCTCTTCTTAAGCGCCTCCATGAGGTCGATGACAGGCGCCTTGCGAGGCTGTTTGACAGTTGTAATCTTCTCGCCCTTGTTCTTCTCCTCGATCAGGCGTTCTACGTTTTCGCGATAGGAGTCGTGAAGTTCTGAAAGTTTAAATTTTGCCGTCAACTTCTGCACCAGGCTCTTGGCCATATCCAGCTCCTTGGCCGAAAACTTCGCCTTCGGCGCCTCACCTCTATTCGCTTGATGCAATTCGTCCTGGTAATAGAGAGTGTGGAGAACCAGGCCGCCTTTCGGCAGCCCGGATCAATACGACGTGCTCGCGATTATGCATCGCGATTTTAGCGATCGCCTGGCGTTTGGTCTCCTGCAGCGCGGCCATGAATAGGGCGTACGGTTTGCTGACCTTCTCGTCGGGCGCGACGTAGTAGGAGCTCTCAAACAGAAGCGGATCGACGTCATCGCTCGCCACGAATTGCAGGACTTCCATGGTAGTGGCTGTCGGCGGCGCGATCGCTTTGAGCTCCTCATCCTCGACCGTCACGTATTCGCCTTTCGCGGCCTCGTAACCTTTGACGATTTCGGAGCGCTCAATCGGTTTGTCCTCCTCCGCGCAATACCAGACCTCCCTTACGCGCGAGAGATCCTTCTTGTGCAACATATGAAAGTGCACAGCCTCCGCCCGAGCCGCGGAGAACAGACGCACGGGAAACGAGACAAGCCCGAAGCTTAAGTAACCCTTCCAAACGGTCGCCGGCATTGTTAGCTCTCCACAAGGTAGATCCTCAATCGATTTGCCGCGTTGCAGAAACTGGTGACAAAAATGCACCCCGACTCACTTGTGGGAGAGCGTCTCTAATGCCGGCTGCGCGGCGCAGGCCATCTGCTCGCGCTCCCGAGGTTCAGGGCAGCGTAGGACATCAGGGCGGTTGCCGAGATCGTCACAAGATTGATCGCGAAGCTCAGCAGCCGCTCATCGAGGGTTCCCGGCAGACCTCCGACAACAGCGGCTCCCAGCCAGGCCGGGAAAATCGCAATCTCTTCATGCTAGAGGCGGCCTGTTGCCGGAGGGTATGATGTTCCTGTTCGATTTCGGCTTCATCCCATCGACGCTCGGCGACGACGGAGATCCGGTCGATATTCTCGTGCTCATGGATGCGCCGGCGCATGTCGGATGCCTTATCGAAGTGCGGATCGTCGGCGTCATCTCCGCGGAGCAGATCGAAGACGGGAAAAAGAGACCAAGGATCGTCTACTCGGAGTAGCGATCCACTCCTACGATCACGAAGACATCGCCACGATCGACGATGTAGTAAGACGCTGCTATCGCAGCTCGAAGAGTTCTTCGTGTCGTACAACAAACAGCGCCGGAAAAAGTTCAGAATCACCGGCACAGGCGGACCGGGAAAGGCGATAAAACTGCCGAAGGCCGGCATCAAGCGCCATAAGAATGGGAGGAAATGACGCGCGGCAGGAGATTCGCTCTGCGCGCTAAATTACCCGAGTTATGATGTCTGGGTGACCGGCTCCCATCTCGGCAAATACGAGATCCTTTCGAAACTCGGCGAAGGAGGAATGGGCCAAGTCTGGCGAGCCCGCGATGAGCAGCTTCATCGCGTTGTCGCCCTCAAGATCCTTCCCTCCGACCTTGCCCGGGACCCCGGCCGCCGCG
This sequence comes from Bryobacteraceae bacterium, assembly GCA_030037375.1. Taxonomy (GTDB): domain Bacteria; phylum Acidobacteriota; class Terriglobia; order Bryobacterales; family Bryobacteraceae; genus Palsa-187. Next base: position 4,841 of record JASHRP010000114.1, read on the forward strand.
CGCGCTTTGAGCAGGAAGCACGCGTGCTCGCCGCTCTGAATCATCCCAACATCGTCGCGGTGTACGAATTCGGCGAAGACAACGGTCAAACCTTCCTTGTCTCTGAGCTAGTGGACGGAGAGGCGCTCCGAGTTTTAATGAACGAGGGGCGCATCCCAGCACGGCGCGGCATCGAAATCGCAACGCAAATCGCCGACGCGATGGCGGCCGCGCATGCCGCCGGCATCGTCCACCGCGACCTGAAGCCCGAAAACATCATGCTCACCGCCAGCGCCGGGACCGTGAAGGTGCTCGACTTCGGGCTGGCCAAGCAGGCTGTGGCGAAGGCTTCCGAAGCCACCGTCACCCTCGGCGCGGTCACAACGCCTGGGACGGTCATGGGCACGGTCGGCTACATGTCGCCCGAACAGGTCCGCGGCGGGAATACCGACCATCGCTCCGACATTTTCAGCTTCGGCGTCATTCTCTACGAAATGCTTGCCGGCCAGCGGGCCTTCCAGGCGGATTCGCAAGTGGAGACCATGAACGCCATCCTCCACGCCGATCCGCCCGAACTTCCCGTCGACGCCTCCATCCCTCCCGCGCTCGCCACAATCATCCGCCGCTGTCTCGAAAAGAAGCCCGAGCAGCGTTTCCAATCCGCGGCCGACCTCGCCTTCGCGTTGCGCTCCATATCGGGAGCTGCCGCGGTCGTCTCCGGAGCACAACCCGCCTTCGCAGCCGGTCCGCCCCAAAAAAGGCGTAATCGCTGGATCTCGCCCGTCGCCGCGGTCATTGCCGGCGCTGCGTTATTCGGCGGTGGATTTTATCTTCGCGACCGAACCCTTAAACGCGAGCCTCCGGCCTTCCAGCGTCTGACATTTCGCAGAGGTGTGATCCGCAATGCGCGCTTCTCGCCCGACGGCCGCAGCATCGTCTACACCGCCAACTGGGAGGGCGCCAAGTCCCATACGTTCCTTTCCATCCCCGGCGATCCCGAATCGCGCGACCTCAATCTCCCCGAAGACAGCTTGTTGCTGGCCGTATCCTCCAATAGCGAAATCGCTTTCAACGAGCCTCCCTTTTCGTCTGAAGACGGGTCTGGCACGCTCGCCCGAGGCTCTCTTTCCGGCGGCCAGATGCGGCCGCAGCTCGACGGCGTCACCGTTGCCGACTGGTCGCCGGACGGCTCCTCGCTCGCAGTCGAGCGCGTTGTCGATGGAACGCCGCGCCTCGAATACCCAATCGGCAAAGTCCTCTATACCTCTACCGGAAAGTATCCCTACTTCAGCATCCGAATCTCGCCCGATAACAAGCGTATCGCCTATGCGACGTACGCCGGCAATGGTTCGCAAGTGGGCATCGGCGTAATCGACCTCCCGGACGGCAAGCCGCGCATTCTCGGCGTCGTCTCCGGCCAGACCGTGATCATCGACGCGGCCGCACTTTCCTGGACTCCCGATAGCAGCGAGATCTGGTTCCGCTCGTTCAACCCTGATGAATGGGGCACGCTCTACGGCATCGATCTCAAAGGCCACCGGCGGCTGGTCCATCGCTTCCCCGGCCATACCAACATCTTCGATATCGCCCGCGACGGCCGCGTGCTCCTGCGCACCGACTCCACGGAGCTCGGCATCCTCGCCAAAGGCCCCAATGACAAAACCGAGCGCGATCTCTCGGTTCTCGAATCCGGCATCCTGGAAGGCATCTCCGATGACGGCAACATGATCGCCGTCAGTGTCACTGGCGAAGCCGGTGGCCCGAAAGGCAGCATCTACACCCGCAAGCTAGATGGCTCTGAGCCGGTCCGCGTCGGCGATGGGCGCGCATTCGTTCTCTCGCCCGATGGCAAGTGGATCTCCGGTTACACCGACGCCGAAGGTAATAAACGTCAGTTCCGGCTGGTTCCTACTGGCGCAGGCGAAGAACGTCCCCTGAACCCTCCCGGAATGACCTTTGCGGTGCCCTTTGCCTGGATGGGTGACGAACAGTACATCATCGTCGGCTTAGAAAAGGGTAAGGAGTATCCGAAGTCCTGGCGCTGCTTCTTCTGGGACTCGCGCACGAACGCGCTTCGTCCGGTGTGTCCTGAAGGCATTCCGGATGCCATGATGTATGTTTCTCCCGATCGCAAATGGGTGCTCAGCCCGGCCCCCGGTGGCGCGCAGTTCGCTCTCTATCCCATAGATGGCGGAGAGCCCAAGATCGTCCCCGGCTTCGATCCCAAGAAGGAGCTCACCACTGGCTGGCGTTCTGACAGTCAATCGGTTTACGTGATTGGGAACACCGGGCCGGGGCCCTGGTTCAAGGCCGAATCTTTGAACGTCTTCACCGGAAAACGGACTCCGTTCATGGAGGTTCATCCCTCGCGCCCGGTCGATGAGGTCCAATACCTCCGCGTCACGCCCGACGGCCGCTCCTACGCTTACAACTACAACGTCCGCCTCACCGACCTCTACGTCGCCTCAGGCCTCAAGTAGCCTAGGAACCCGAAAAGCCTGAACGCGACTGCGCTAGACGAACGTCCTCGCGCGCAGCCTGTCCGTGCTCCACCACCACTCGTGGAACCCATAGCGAGTCGTGGCCGCGAGCTTCGACCCAGAGAGAGTATTGTCCGGGCCGTAAATGCTCCAGAATGTACTCTCCGTTGGCATCCGATTCGGCGTTGAACACATCGCCGCTGACCAGGTTTCTGGCCTCAACCGATGCACCGGCCACCGGACCGCGTGCATCTGTAATGCTGCCTTCAATCGAGCCAGTTTCAAACTGCCGGGCAAGCGGAATCGCCGCCACCAACAGGAATGCAAAGATCAGCAAAGTAAACTTTATCCAGCGAGGCATATTCCCTCCAAGGCTCCGCCTAAGAATCATTCCTCCGTTCTTCAGCCTGAGCGAGGTCGAGCTCAGCTTGTTCGAATTCGGCCACGCTGAGTTCGAATCGCCCGCAATCCGGGCAAACCACCTCGACGCGTTGTTTCTCTTCGTCGAGGAAGCTCCATCTGGCGTCATCGCCGCAGCGCGGGCAGGTTGTCTCTGGTGAATTTAGCTGTTCGTTAGTCATGTTAAATACTCACCACCGGGCATGGAACGCCGCAGATGATCGGATACGTTTGGCTGCCGAGCCTGCCCAAAGCGCTTTCCCTGGAGCTCCTGCCGATCACCAAGAGCCCCGCGCCGGTTTGCTCCACCGCTCTTGTGAGAGACCCCGGCACGTCGCCATCGCTGACCACCAGCACCTCCGCTTTGGCTTCGCAGTCGAGGAGCAGTTCATGCAAGCGTTCCTCCGATCCGCAATGCGATTCCGCGTGCCATTGGTACGCATAACGAACAGGCAAATTAGGCGGCATCTCGAGCACGGCGTGAACCAGGGTCAGCTTGGCTTCCAGCGCCTTGGCAAACCCGGCAGCCCATTGGAGCACGGCTTTACTCTGCGGACCGAAGTCGACCGCGCACAGCACATGGCGGATCCCGATCGGAACCGGGGCGGGCGGCTCAACCAGATGCGCTCCTGTCCACACCGGGCATTCCGCGTCGTGAAGCACCTTGGCGGTTACCGATCCCAGAAGGAATCGCCGGAACACGCCGCCGCCGCGAGTGGGCATGAGAATGAGATCGGAGCGCTCCTCACGGGCGCGCTCGACGATCAGCGTGGCGGGATCTCCGGAACAAATCATTCGTTTAACGTTGACGCCGCGTAGCTCCGCCGCGCCGAATCCCTGCAGTTGCTTGTGGCGCGCCGCCATATGCTCCGCCCGCATCGCTTCGGTCGAAGTGATGCCGAATCCCAGCGCCCCGCTGAATGGATGGACCACCAGGAACTCATTCGCGTTGAAAAGAGTCACTTGGGAATGAAAACGCCGGGCGAGCTCACCGGCTTGGGCGATGGCAGCTAGACTGTGCTCGGAAAAGTCAGTCGGAACGAAAATCCTTTCCAGTTGAAACATAAGCCTCCTACTCCGGCTCTCGCACGATCAACACAGAACAGGGAGCATTCCAGGCGATCTTCGACGACACGCTTCCCAACATCTGGTGTTTCAGATCGCGAACGCCGGTTGCGCCGAGCACGATGAGATCGTATTGGCCGCGCTCCGCTTCGCTCAAGATCTCGTTCGCCGGATTGCCCTGCTCCGTTCTGGTGGTGACCGAAACGCGATACGGGCGCAGCAGATCTCGGGCCTGGTTAACGATCGCGTCGCCCTCGCGCACGAGTTCCTCTTCCAGAGCCGCGATCTCAGTCTTGTCCTTATCTTCATCTGAATACGTGACCCAGTCCTCCTCCGGCCCTAGTTCGATCCACGGGGTTTCCGCGACGTGCATCAGGCACACCTCCGCCGAACCCAGATCAAAGAGTTCGCCGAGGGTTTCGATTGCGTGGAGCGAAGCGGTTGAGCCGTCCACGGCCACCAGGACGCGGATGGCTCCGGCCTCCGTTCGCATTTCCCGCGCGATTAGAAGCGGAGCAAGTGCGTGTTCCGCAACTCGGCTCGCGACCGGACCAAGGCCGACCTCCCCCGCTGTACCACGGCCCTTAGGACCGATCACGGTCAGATCGTAATCCTCCACCCGATCGACGATCGCCGCCGCGGGTGAGCCGAATTCCGTGACAAGGTTAATGTCTCGGCATTTCGGCCCGACGATCGCCCGCGCCCGGTTGAGCTGCTGGGTGATTTCGCGCAAAGCGCGACGCTCGTAGCCATTCCTGCGCGGCTCCGGGCCGAGCTTACGGCGGAGCTTCGGAGCAACGCTGATCAAATCGACATCTCGATCTACGGCACTTAGCAATCGATTCGCAGACTCGACTGCGGCGGTCGCGTCCTTGGAACCGTCTGTTGCAATCAGGATTTTCACAACCGTGAATGTGCATTTTTGTGTCCAGCGCGTTTTTGAGAGGCGCAGCAAGCTCTGCGGCATGTCGAGAGGCCCTGGAATGCGGATTGCAGAAGCCGTGGCATGATGAGCCGCAAAAGTAAGATTCGAACGCTGGATTTATCGACGCCGCGGGAGAGCGCGACGCTGGAGGATCGAGCTCTGAGGCCGGCTCAAAAGCGCTTGCTGAAGGGATTCCTGAGCCTTCAGGACATCGACTGCCGGCGCGCGAACGGGAAGTGTTCTTTCTTCGACCGGCTGGCCGAGCAGCGAATCGTCTGGCGGGAACTCCTGGAACTGGAGCTACAGTCGATGCGCGGCCACATTTGAAGCAAGAGCTGGAATCGTGTGCGGCCAATCCCCCGAACTTTGCGCTGATTCGCGCACAACGCTGCGTCCGGCTGTTTCCGTCCCTGTCAGATGTCGATGCTCAGCGTAGATGAGCCGAGTGGTTCTCCAGTTGCTACCGTGTTGTGCAAAAGAAATGAGGAGTTTGAAATGCCGGAAACAGCGACTCTGCCGATTATCGGCGATCTTGTGCGCGACTCCGCTCATCCATTGACTGGATCGATGGCCGACTACCACCAATTGCTGGAAGCGATCGGGGACGCCAGGTTTGTGCTGCTGGGCGAGGCCTCGCATGGCACCCACGAGTTCTATCGCCAGCGCGCGCAAATCACCAAGCGTCTGATCGAGGAGAAAGGCTTTACGGCGGTCGCCGTGGAGGCCGATTGGCCCGACGCGTATCGGGTGAATCGCTACGTGCGCGGGGCCGGCTCCGATGCCGACGCCGCTGACGCACTAGCGGGATTCAAGCGCTTTCCGGCGTGGATGTGGCGCAACGCCGATGTCTTGGATTTTGTCGGCTGGCTGCGCGCCCACAACGACGCTCTCCCTGCGAAAGCATTCAAGACCGGATTCTATGGCCTCGATCTCTACAGTCTGCATGCTTCGATTGAGGCGGTCCTGAATTATTTGGATAAGGTCGATCCGGTGGGAGCCGTGCGCGCCCGCCGCCGCTATGGCTGCTTCGAACACTTCGGCGAAGATCCGCAGGAGTACGGCTATTCCGCCGGCTTGGGCTTGAGTCACACCTGCGAATCCGCGGTGATCTCTCAGTTGGTGGAATTGCAGAAATGCGCGGCGGAGTATGCCCGCAGAGACGGCCGCTTAGCCGCCGACGATTTCTTCTATGCCGAGCAGAACGCGCGGCTGGTGAAGAACGCCGAACAATATTACCGCTCCATGTTTCGGGGCCGGGTCTCGTCCTGGAACTTGCGCGATGCGCACATGACCGAAACGCTGGAGGCTCTGATCGAGCACTTCCGGCTGTTGCGCCAGCCAGCCAAGGTCGTCCTATGGGCGCACAACTCGCATTTGGGCGACGCGCGGGCCACCCAGATGGGCCGGGCCGGTGAATGGAACGTCGGCCAATTGGTCCGTCAGAATCACGCGAGCGATTGTTTCCTGGTGGGATTCACCACGTGTTCCGGCACTGTCACGGCAGCCTCGAATTGGGGCGGACCCGTGGAACGAAAACGCGTGCGGCCGGCGATCCCGGGCAGCTTTGAGTCCCTGTTTCACGATACCGGGCTGCCGTCGTTTCTGCTCGCCTTGCCTCGCGGCGCCCATGTTACGCAAGCGCTGCGGGAAACCATGCTGGAACGCGCCATCGGCGTGATCTATCTGCCGGAATCGGAACTTGCGAGCCACTACTTCCGCGCCCGCATCGGCGACCAGTTCGATGCGGTGATCCACTTTGACCGGACCCGCGCGGTTGAACCGCTCGAATCGAACGCCGAGTGGGGCATCGGCGAGCCTGCGGAGACTTTCCCGTCCGGCGTATAGGACTTTGATTCACACATGCAACTCAAGCTCAAGGAGAAAACAATGCGCAACCAGATTCTGATCCCGACCATCCTCGCTTCCGCTCTAGCTCTCGGCTTCGCTATTGCGGGATACACGCAAGAGAAGACAGAGGTCCGGCACATTCCGGCGCCGAATACCGACATAGCGTCGGGAGTCGCAATGTATGGCGCATACTGCGCGGTCTGCCACGGCGCGGATGGAAAGGGTAATGGTCCGGCGGCAACAGCATTCAAGGTCGCGCCAACGGATTTAACGTTACTCGCCAAAAAGAACGGCGGCAAATTTCCCGATTTCAAGGTATCCAACGCCATCCGCGGCGATGGGTCCGTGACCGCTCACGGGTCTCGTGAAATGCCGATGTGGGGCGATGTGTTCCGCGACATAAACCGCGACGAATCCAAGGTCACGCTGCGGGTGCACAACCTGACGCAGTACATCGCGTCGCTGCAGCAAAAATAGCGATGCGCAGTACGCTCTTTCTGCTCGGCGCCGCGGCGATGGTTCTCGCGTCTGGACCGGCGGGACAATCCCCTTCCAAAGGGCCCACTCTGTACGTCATCGGCGACTCAACCGCCAATCGTTCGAATCGCCGGGGGTGGGCCGATCCTTTCGCGGACTACTTCGATCCGGCGAAGATTACCGTGGTGAACCGCGCCGCCGGTGGACGCAGCGCGCGTAGTTTCTTTACCGAGGGGCTTTGGAACTGGACGTTGCGCGATCTGAAGCCCGGAGATTATGTATTGATTCAGTTCGGCCACAACGACGGCGGCGCGCCGGATCAGCCGCCCGCGCGCGCGGACCTTCCAGGAGTCAGTGACGAGTCCAAAACACTGACGATGCCCGGCGGCAAGACGGAAGTGGTTCACACCTACGGCTGGTATATTCGCCGGTTCGTTCAGGACGCCAAAGCCAAGGGCGCCCACCCGATCGTTTTATCCTTGACCGTTCGCTGCCGATGGCGCGAAGGAAAAGTCGAGCGCGGATTGGGCGGAGGCTGCTTCGGGCGATGGTCCCGCGCGGTAGCGGAAGCCGAAAACGTTCCGTTTGTAGACGTCACCAACATCATCGCGGACGCCTACGAAGAGATGGGCGCCAAACGGGTTCTGCCGCTATTCGAACCTGACGGCACGCACACTACTCGGGCGGGCGCGGACCTGAACGCGTCTCTCACCGTGGCGGGATTGAAGGGAATTTGCTCGCCACTGACGGAATTTCTCTCGGCGAAGGGTGAAGCGGTTCCGGCGGCGCGACCCAATCTCCAATAGACTGCGCTACAAACCCCAATAACTGCGTGGCGTTACGCAAAACAGCAGATTGCGGCGTGGCGATCCCAACCGCGAAGGCTCGCATCGCGAGTATTTCGTTGACCTTATTCCTATCGGCAGTTCTGGATGATGCCGTGCAGTTTCAACAGGTGTTAAGGAGGTCCAGTATGGTCAAACAACGTTCGTTATTGTGGGCCATTCTGGTGGGAGTCTTCGCGGCGCTTCTGATACCGGCCGTGAACGCAGATCCCATCAAGAAGGCTACAGACCTGGCTGTCTTCCAACCCATCGAGATCCCGGGCATGGTCCTTTTGCCGGGAGACTACGTCATCAAGATCCCCGATCCGGTGACGCATGCCGACATGGTTGGCTTTTACAACGAGGATGAATCGAAACTAATCAAACTGGTCCGCACAATTCCGAAGTATCGGTTGGAAGTGACGGACAGAACCGTGATCACTTTTGAGGAACGCAGCAAAGGCGCGCCGGATGCGATCAAGAGTTGGTTCTTCCCCGGCGACAACTGGGGCCGGGAATTCGTGTACGGTAAGGCGAAACCGGTGACGGTCGCGGAAGCGGCTCCTTTGCCGGCTATCGCGGCTCCCGAAGAAGCTCTTGTTCCTGAGCCAACTGCGCCCGCCGCGGTGATCGAAGAAACGCCGGCGCCAGTTGCGGAAGCGGCCCCTGCTGAAATCGCCGAAGCTGCGCCAGAGGTTGCCGAGATAGCGCCTGCGCCAATCGAGGAACTCCCTAAGACGGGAACTTCCCTGCCGTTAGCCGCGGTGCTCGGAATGTGTGCGGTTGCGCTCGGAGTGGCATTGAGGCGAGTCAGCTAACCGTTCGCTGCAGCCTGGAGAAACCAAAATGCAGAGCGTTTTCTTTCGTTCGACACTGCTGGCGGGACTGAGTGCGGCGTGCCTCTTCGCGCAGGCTCCCGCCAGCCCGGGCGGTGAACCGGCCGTCCGGCAACAAAGCATGCGTGAGCATATGGCGGCCGATGAGGCAGCCCTGTTGGGAATGCGCGATCTGCGGATCGCCGCCGAGCTGAATCTGACCGCGGATCAGCAAAGCAAGATCCGTGCCGCGTTCGATGAGGCCGCGGCGTTCCGCAGGGGCGTAGCCGATCAATGCCGCGGCCTGCGCATTCAGCTTGCGGCGGCCGTGAAAGCCGGAGATGTGGCCATGATCGACCAGCTCAGTGAGGCTCTAGGGACGATTTTGCAACAACAGATCGCTTTCCAGGCGAAGACGGTCGCGAAGGTGTATGGCACTCTGACGCCGGAACAGAAGGTAAAACTCGATGAAGAGGTGAAAACTTCGCTCGGGGCTCGCGGACCGGAACCGCGGAGGGGCCTCTGAGATGGAAGCGCTAGACGTACTCAAGAATCGCCGCGCCGTTCGTGATTATACCGGCGCACGCGTGTCCCGCGAGGTCATCGAATGTTTGATCGGCGCGGCGATTCTTGCACCCAGCGCGATGAACCTTCAGCCGTGGTCATTCGCCGCGATTTCGGGCCGAGAAAAAGTCGCGGCGCTGGGTGAGCGGGCTAAGAATTGGCTGCTTGCGAATTTGGAGGAGACCTCTCTCGATCCGTCTCTGCGCAAGCTGATTGAGCCACCGGAATACCGTCTGTTCCACGGCGCACCCGCAATGGTACTGGTGCTAGCGAAATCGCCGGATATTCAAGCCGCGGAGGATTGCTGTCTCGCGGCGCAGAACCTGATGCTCGCGGCTCGCGACCAGGGCTTGGGCACGTGCTGGATCGGATTATCGCGGCCGTGGTTTAACCTTACGTCAGTTAAGCACGAGCTTAAACTGCCGGAGCAATTTGAAGTGATCGCCCCCATCATCCTGGGCCATCCCACAAGCTGGCCGGAATCTCACGGGCGGAAGCCGGCCGAGATCCATTGGATCGATTAGGCTGCTTTATGTCTCGGTCTCGAGTGGCGGTACTCAAAACGGCGCCGGCCACCGTAATCGATGACTACAAGCGGCTGATGCGGATGGCGGACTACCGGGACTTTCTGCCACGCGAAAACGAGACTGCGCTCAAGATCAACATTACCTGGCACTATTTCTATCCGGCCTGCTCGACGACGCCGTGGCAACTCGACGGAGTGATCGCGACGCTTCTCGAAGACGGCTACTGTAAAGAAAAACTGTACGGGTGTCACAATCGCACGGTCGTGGTCAGCGCCAAGCGCGGGGAGATCGCGAATAAACACAAGCAGGTGCTTGTGGACAAGTACGGATTGCGCAATATCCACCTGTACGAAAAAGGCGAGGAGTGGATTCGCTACACCCCAAAAGCGAAGCTTCTGGCTCTGGATAAAGTCTTTCCGGATGGCGTCCGCATCCCCAAGCGTTTGGTGGGTTCGAACGTGATCCACCTGCCCACGATGAAGACCCACGTCTTCACCACGATGACCGGCGCGATGAAAAATGCCTTCGGCGGACTGCTCTTCGAAAAGCGTCATTGGACGCACAGCGTCATCCACGAAACTCTTGTTGACTTGCTAGCGATTCAAAAGGAGATCCATCCAGGGCTGTTTGCGGCGATGGATGGGACGTTCGCCGGCGACGGCCCGGGTCCGAGATGCATGATCCCGCTGGTCAAGAACTACATCCTCGCGAGCGGCGATATGGTCGCCATCGACGCCGTGGCCGCGAAGATGATGGGTTTCGATCCGCTGTCCATAAAGTTCATCCGTCTCGCGCATGAGCGCGGCTTGGGCTGCGGCGACGTGAGAGACATCGAAGTCGTTGGCGAAGACATCTGCGGCGTCAATTTCCGCTTCGATGTAGGAGACACACTGGCCAGCCACGGACAAAAGATGATTTATTGGGGGCCCTTGAAGCCGCTGGAGCGCTTCTTGCTTCGGACGGTCTTGGCGCCGTGGTCCTACCTCGCGTCGTATCTATATCACGATATCTATTGGTACAACTGCATCGGGCGAGCCCGAGTCAAGCAAGCGCTGAAAACCGAGTGGGGCCGATTGTTTGCATCATATTAGGGAATCCTTAGAAAAAGCCACTCGCCATTCGCTAAAATAGGCGAAGTGCGCTTTACGATGTACGGCAAGCTTAGCCGGCGCAGTGGTTTCAAGCTTGCCTTTTCCGCGGTTTCTGCGCGATTTCTTCATGGCCAAACAAATCCTGTAGCTGTTCCCGATTTGGTCAAAACGATTCCTCCCAGGCCATCCCAAGCTCCGACCGGCTCGCGGTTCGCGGCTTCGGTGTTGCATCTCGACAAACCTCAGCGCGAAGTGGCCATCCTGGGTCAGATTCTCGACGGCAACTTGCCCAACTTTCTCAGAAAACTGGTCCCCGTCAAACTGAGTTACACGCCGGCGAGCGGCGAAGCTCTGACGGCAACCGTGTTTGCGATGCCGGAGTATCTGGCGATCGGATCGGATAGCGATTTTCTGCGCATTCCGATGAATCTCTTTACGGCCGAGGCCATCGCGAAGCAGTTCCGCTTCCTGCTTCCAACCAGGAAAATGGTAGACGCAGTCTACGATCAGGCCCCGTGCCGATTCACGCCGCAACCGTTGCCAGCCGGTCCCGAGATGACGTCCACCGAATATTACCGGACGCACAACGCGCTGATCGACCGGCAATCGCAGAGCCACTCTCATCCGTTCGGCGTGCTGGCCGCTGGCCACAAAAAGGATGTCGTGCTGACGAATCTATTGAACTCGAATCCCGGCCGTATCGCGATTTACGGATGGCATCGCGCCAAAGGCGATCCGATTCAGCCGTTGAGCCTGGTGCATGGCGCTACTTACGCCGATTACAGCCATGGAATCCGATTGGTTGCGGGCATGGCTTTGGTCGAGGGCAAACTGCGCGCGGTCGCCGAGGTTCTTCGGGATCGAGCGCTGGGTAAGATATTCAGCGACGAAGGCCTCATTCACGTGCCGCCTGCGTTTAGCGCGGCTTAACCTAGCGGGATTTAGCAGGTTCCAAGGTTTTGCAGCAGCGAAAGCTCAGATGATAATTTGAGTGGCTGTGCTCATCCATCACTCGTGAGCCGTGCCAGAACGGGGCTCGCCACCGGCACCAATCCTCGTGCGCCCGGTACGAATCGAAGATAAACCAACTTCCCTTCATCTCGGTGTAGCCTAATTCCTTGCTGCCGCGGCTGGCCATCTGGCTTTCGTTCAGCGGCAGATTCATGTGCTCCGCCGCGTTGCCGTTCAAATCGTAAACTGAGAGTGGGCTGTGGCAATCGGGAAAAGCGCCCGTGGGAAAGGTGTTGGAGCCGCATCCGGTCCAGCTCCCGCCATTGCAACCTGGAGTCTTCTGGCTGGATGTTGCGCAAACTCCTTTCTTGTACTCGGGACCGTAGCTCCAGCTCTTCGTGGGCGCGTACTTCCGGTTGTGCGCGTACTCCATGCGTTCGATCGCTTGCGCGGGGCTTAGTCCGCTGGTGATGCCCCACTCGTAATCCGGAGGCTGTAGGTCGCCCTCGCAAGCGCCCTCCCATTCATGCGCGTCGCACATGCGCTTATTCATGACTTCGCAGACCTGGGCAGCCTCGCGAGCCTTTACCCAGACCACCGGATATTCGGTGGGAATGTCGGGAAACTCGAATTGATCGATGCACGCCTTGGCGTCCTCCGCGTGTTGCGTTTTAGGGTCGTAAAGCGGAGCCATGTACTTGCCTCCGCAGATCTTCTCGAAGCTCGGGTTGGCGTAGTTGATTCCCAGCCGCTGCAACTTCGCCTGAGCCTCTTCCGGCGTCATCGGATGCTTGGTCACCGCCGGATTGCCTTGCCCCATAATGCCGGATTTCGCAAAAATCTGGCGAATCGCGGCCATCTGAGCGTCGCTCAGCCCGTGGACGCGCTGGAGTTTCTGGAACAGAGCTTCGTTTTCCTCTTTGAGGCTTTGGATTTTGGCCAGGCTTGGAGTTTTCGCGGGCGGGTATTGCGCAACCAGGATCGCCCCAACGGCAGCGATCGCGATCAGAACGAATAAGCGTGAGATTTTCATGATTCCACTCCTTCCCTCACCGGCGCATCACATAGAAGAAATCTCGGTTGTCGGAATAGCCCAAAAACCGCGGAACGACTTCCCCGGATTCGGACTTCTCCAAAACACTCATTCCCTTAAGCAGGTGATCCACGAACAGTTGCGATCCGGAGCGCCGGTAGATTGCCAGGTAAGTGTGCTCCAACGCGTTCATGTCGAGAAGCATGGCGTAGTCGCATCGATAAGCTTGAAAGATGCGAGCCATTGCGGAAGGCGTGGCGTCGGAGAATACCGCGTAGATCAGAAAGCGCTTGCCGCGATTCCGCTGCATTGCCGCGCCCGCGCGCATGGTGCGAAGCTTTCCCTGTTCCGACCCGGACCAATTCCCCGCCCCCCACTTGTTCACTAACGCTCCGGGCGCCGAGCTCTGATGCGCCTGATCGAACTCGATCAACGGCACGCCATTCTGGCGGGCATGCTTGATGCGCGGAAGCAATTTGTTATCCGCGTCAGCCCAGGTTTTCATCCCGACGCTTCCGTCGTCGAGCACGAAGATCGTCGCCAAACCCGGCTGGAGTTTGCTGAACACCACGCCGTTTTCGATAAAGCCGTAGTGACTGCCGTGATTCCGCAGAGCCAGATCGCCGTACTTGAACGCGCCGTGCATGCGCTTGAAGCCGCCGGTGAATGCGGCGACCGTTCTGGCCGAGTCCCCGGGGCTAATCAGCCCGGTCGAAACCAGAGGGCTGATAGATCCGATACCATCGGGTCCGGGCAAGGACGGATTTCTCATATTGGCGAGAACTTGATCCGACCAACCGACCTTGGGATGGTCGGTGCCAAGCGCGAATCCGAGATCGAAACGGTCCAGATCGAAGGCGACAAGATACACCAGCGCGGACGCCTCGACGCTATCGAGCGTGTTCACGGACGTTTTGTAGGATTGCAGGATGGCCGGATCGATCAGGTCCGGCTGAAGCAGGCTGACGTAGACGCCCGGATTACCCCGGGCCGCATACCACACGCCTGGCGTCATGCGAGTCTTGCCGGAACCATCCAAATCAATCCCAAGGTTGTAGGACTCCAGTACGCGATCCGTGAATTTGGAATCGATCGATGCGGGGAGAGGCAGATCCCCGGCGTCCTTCGACTTAGCAGCGCTCTGCGCTTGGGTCTCCAATTCTCCCGTCTCGCGATTCATGTCGCCCATGAGAATGTGGCCCAGGCCGATGATCTTTTCCCCGCCCCAAACATGCTCGCGGAGGAACTCGGTCGCGGCTTCCAAAGTCGAACGATGTCCGGTGGCCGAGTTTCGCAGGAAGATTCGGCCGTCGCAAAGCGGGTAATAAACGAGCGGCGACGCTTTCGCATGAGTGAGAACGTCGCCCGCGAAGAGCTCGCAACTAGCGCGGCTGTTGCCTTCTGCGATTAGGATGCCCGAAGGATACTTTTCGTCCAGCAGAATGCTTCTGGTATGAGGCGCTAGGTTTTCAAGATGATACGCAGTTTCGGCGCCGTTCCATGCGAGTTTGAGTAAATACCAGGAATTGATCGACGGGTTTAGATTGATCAAAGTCGCGACGCCTTCTTTTCCGGTCTTCGACCGGATACGGATGGAAGTGGATTGGCGGAATTGTTGGAGCTCGACAATGGTCTTGGGAACGTCGGCTTCGTACTGCGAGGCTTGGTACTGCGAGGCATGGTTCTGCGAGGCATGGTTCTGCGGCGGCTGTTGTGACGGGCCGGCTGCGATCAGAAGTCCCGCGGAGACGCAACATTTGACGAGGCGCGTCATAGCGCCAAGATACTGATCGCCACAATCAGCGCCGCCAGAGTCCAACTGGTCCGGTCATGCAGAGCGAAGACCACCGGATCGTCGGGCATTCTTCCGCGATGAGCCACCAGCCAAAAGTGGCTGATCCAGTACAGCAGCACCGGACACAAGAACCACATGAGCTGATAGTGTCCGTAAAGGACCTGCGCCTTATCGCTATTGATATAGAGCGCGAGGACCAAGACCGCGAGATAGCCGCTGGCCACGCCCATCGCCGCAAGCAGCTCCGCATCGGAAAGTTCGTAGGCGCGCGCCTTTGCTCCCTCGCCGTCGATGCGTTTCATGACCACCAATTCGCCATAGCGCTTGACCAGCGCCATGCTGAAAAACAAGAACGTCGATAAAGCCAGCAGCCAATGCGATGGCCAGATCGCGACCGCCGCCGAACCGGCGAGCATCCGCAGCGTGTACAGACCCGCCAGGAAGATCACGTCCAGAATGACGATCCTTCGGACATAGAGCGAATAGGTCAAGCTGAGCGTGAAATAGATCAAGGCCGTGCAAAGGAACAGGCCGGAGACTAGCTTGGCGATAAGGCAGCCGAGCCCAAATAGCGCGGGGATCATTGCCAGAGCGTAGGTGATCGAAAGTTCGCCTGATGCAAACGGGCGATGGCGTTTGTTGGGATGATGGCGGTCCGCCGGCAGATCGAGCAAATCGTTGATCAGGTATGCGCTGGACGCGATGAGTCCAAACGCCAAAAATCCTGCCATCAGCTTCGCAATCAACGCAGACTCATCGATCCGATGGGCCGCAAATAGTGGAACGAAGAGCAGAACGTTCTTCATCCAGTGATGCGGGCGCAGGACTTTCAAGCGATCCACGATTCCGCCGTGCGACCCTTCGAAAGCCCGGCTGATGCGCGCCGATCGAGCCATCTCGGAGCGAACGCGCCGTTTGGGGTTAACCGCAATACCCTGACGCGCGGAAGCCCAGACGGCCAGATCGTCGCGGCCGTTTCCGGCGTAGTCGAAGCCCTTTTCTCCAAAAAGCTTTACCAAGCCGGCGCGCTTGGATTCACCGGAAAGATTCGTCGAGCCGTCGCTTGAAAGCACCCGGTCGAAGAGTTTCAGGTGATCGGCAACCTGCTGGGCAATCACCCGGTCGGCGGACGTCGCCAGAACGATCGTGCGTCCCTCGGCGCGCTGCGTCCTCAGGTAGTCGAGCAGGTCACTCCGGTAAGGCAGAGCCGTAACATCCAGCGAAACGTGCTGGGCGACGTGTTGCTTAAAGCGGGCCCGGCCTTGAAGGAGCCAGAACGGGAGACTAAAAATGCGCCACGGAGCTTGCTTCAGCAAGACCAGGACTGACTCGAGGAGCAAATCGGTCTTTACCAAGGTCCCATCGAGATCCACCGCCAAAGGAGGCAACGCTGACACGGCGTCGCGGTCGACTGATGGGACTGCAAGCTCCGCGGCTTCCATAACGAAACAGCTCGCCTGTGTACATGCAGGTGGCGCGCCCAAGCCAAAATGTTCTATCGATTAGCGATCCGTGGGCAGCCCGTTGCGCGATGCCGCCGGGTTGGGTTAAAAGGCGCATTCCCGAGGGGAAGGCTCGACCTTTGCCAACCCGATCGAGGGACCCGCAAAACAAGGCCCCTCTCAATTCGGCGCTGGGGTTTTGTCCGCGCTGTCGACCACCAGGACATCGAGCATCGCCTTACCCTCAGTGAGCTTCAACCCGAGTTGCTGCTCGACGGCAGACGCTGCATTCGAACCGGGCTCGCTCGCATCGGCAGCGGGAACAGGCGCGGGAGACGGCAGTGGCGGCAGCCGCGAGGCATCGGGAGTGAATTCGAGGACAAAATCGTAGCGGCCAGTAAGACCGGTCCTATCTATGATCGGGTGGGTAGTCCAACCTCCCAGGCGAGCCGCAAGTTCCGCCATCGTGAACCCTTTGGCCGCCAATCGCGCGTTCGCTCCCGTTGCGGTCGGGTATATGGTAACCACGGAACCCGTTCCGTTCATCTCAAGCGTTCCGTTAGGACCAATCTTCGGCGTTCCCGCGCCGAAATCGAATGGCTCCGCGGTCGAAGGCAGGTCCGTCTCCTTGATTTTCAAGCCGCCCTTGGCCACGGTCAGTTCCAACACTTGGAACTCCTTCGACTCCCGATGCACAGCCAGATGGAATCGATCTCTTAGCAGGTTCTGCCACATGACGCGGACCTGGGGTCTGGTGGTTCCCGCTGGAACCTTGGCCACGATGTCGTATCGCGTGGTCAGAGCCCACTCCGGAGCCTTGATCTGAAATCCCTGCAAGTCGAACGCGGTCATGAGAATGTTGACGAACGACGCCGCGGTCCAGGTGATTTCCCCCGGATCGTCCGTACCCGGTCCGCCGCGGGGTGGACCGAAAAATACTCGCTGGTTGGGGGCGGGCGGAGGCGATACTCGAACCGAAGCAACCTCGAACACGGCCGTTTGTCCAAACAGAGCCGCGCACCCAACCGCTACAAGAGCCACCCGTAGGGTTATCTGTTGCGTTCGATTCATATTGCCGGTCTCCATGATTCGAAGCCCCAACTTGGTCAGCTTGGGGTGAAGCATTACTAGATTACAACCCCGGTCTCACGGGCGCTTTACGCTGCCGCCGCCCCCGCGAGACGCAGCCTTCCCGGAACGCTAGTATCTCTACGAATATATTCCTTGAACCTATATTCATACTGGGTATAATAAGGACATGGACGATCCCGCCTCATTCCTGCCGCTGCCGCCCGTAACGTTTCACATTCTGCTGGCTCTGGCCGAAGAGGACCGGCACGGCTACGCGATCATTCAAGACGTGGCGATGCGCACTGCCGGTGAGGTAAAGCTCAGCGCGGGCACGCTGTACCGGTCGATCCAGCGGATGCTGGAGCAGGGGTTGTTGGTGGAAACTCACGAAAGACCGGCTCCGGACCAGGATGACGAACGGCGGCGGTACTACCGGATCACGAAGTTCGGCATTGAGGTGGCGAAGGCTGAGGCGCGGCGATTGTCGCAGTTGATGAAGTACGCGCGCGAAAGCGGGTTTGCTCCGGGGAGGGTGTGATGGACGCGTACGGTCTATTGCTGCGAATCTTGCCGGCGTCGTTCCGGAGCGAGTATGGCGCGGAGATGCGGGCGGTGTTCCAGGCGCAGCGCGGCAGAGAAAATAGGCCGGCCCTGTGGGGCCGCGCGATCGCCGACGTGTTCGCGACGTCGATTCGCGTGCACGCCGATCTGCTGCGCCAGGATTTGAAGTGGACCTTCCGGGTGCTGCGGCAGTCGCCGGGCTTCGCGCTTACCGCAGTGGCAGTCGCGGCGCTCGGGATGGGAGCCACGACGGCTGCGTACACGCTGCTCGATCACGTGCTTCTGCGGCCGCTGCCCTACGCTCACCCGGAGCGGCTGGCGATGGTGTACCTGACGGAGCCGGGGAGCGGGTATGGCCGGCTGGAACTATCGCCGCCAAACTACCTGGATCTGCGGGCGATGACCAGCAGCTTCGAGTCGTTCTCGGCGTACAGCGGACTTTCCGTGTTGCTCACCGGTCAAGGCGAGCCGCAGCGTTTGCAGGGCGCGAATGTGGGCGGCGATTTGTTTCGGATTCTGGGAGCGCGGCCCGCGATCGGGAGGGGATTTACTCCAGAGGATGAGCAAAGCGGCGCGGCCCCGGTCGTGCTGTTGAGCCACCGTCTATGGACGACACAGTTTGGGGCCGACCCGGGCGTGATCGGACGCAAGGTGCTGCTGGACGCCCAGCCCTACACCGTCGCCGGCGTGATGCCGGAGGGATTTTCGTTCCCCTCGCGCGAAGCTCAGTTGTGGATTCCGCTGCGATTCCCTCCATTCGGTCCGGCGGAGCGAACGAACTACTACCTGTACGGCGTCGGCCGGCTGAGGGCGGGCGTAACGTTGGAACAAGCCCGAGCAGATCTGAGCGTCGCTGCTGCAAAGCTCTCGAAGGCATACCCGAAGGACAATGCGGGGATCGGCGCGACCGCGTACGGCATGCGCGACATGGTATCGCCGCAATCGCGCATGCTTATTTTGGCGCTCTTCGGAGCGGCGTTTTGCGTGCTGCTCGTCGCGTGCAGCAACCTCGCGAACTTGCTTTTGGCCCGGGCGATGACGCGCAGGAGAGAGCTCGCCGTGCGGATGGCTATCGGCGCGGGACGGGAGCGGCTGGTGCGGCAGTTGTTAACGGAGAACCTCGTGCTGGCTGTACTCGGTGGAGCATGCGGGCTGGCGTTGGCATCGATTGCGGAGCCGGCCCTGGCGCGGCTCGTGCCGAACGCGTTGCCGGTGAGCGGCGAGCCTTCGATCGATCTGCGAGTGTTTGCCTTCGCCGCGCTTTTGACCGGAGCGAGTTGCGTTGGATTCGGCGTGCTTCCGGCCCTCCGGGCTTGCAGGGAGACGCAGCTGGATGCCCTGCGGGGGCGGTCGGGCGGAGGTAGGACCGATCGCTTGCGGAAAGCGCTGGTGCTGGCGGAGGTCGCCGGGACAGTGGTTTTGTCGATTTCCGCGGGGCTGCTGGTGAAGGCTCTCTGGAGGGTCGAGGCGGTGAACCCCGGCTTTCGCAGCGAAGGCGTCTTGACGTTGCGTACGGTGCTGCTCATGCCGAAGTACAACGCCGCCGCGAAACGAACGCAGTTCTATGAAAATGTTCTCTCCCGTGCGCGGGAGCTGCCGGGCGTGAGGTCGGCCGCATATATCAGCTTCCTGCCCATGGGCGACATGCGCGCGGGGATCTTTATGGTGCGGACGGCGGGAATGTCCGATGAGGATGTGCTGCGGGCGAAAGCGGTTCTGCGGTTCGTCACTCCCGATTACTTTAAGACCCTCGGCATTCCGCTGCGAACGGGGCGCGATGTGAGCCAGTTCGATACGCAGGATTCGCAGCCGGTCGCGGAGGTGAGCGAGTCGTTCGCCAAACGCTACTGGCCGGGGCAGGATCCGATCGGCAAACAGTTCAGTTTCGCATTCGGTGATCGGACTGTCGTCGGAGTGGTGGGCGATGTCGCGGTGCGCGGGTTGGAGAGATCCAGCGAGCCGCAGGTTTATCTCCCCGCGCAACAGATGAGAGACGGGAGCCTGCCGTGGTATTCCCCGAAGGATTTGTTGATTCGGGCAGACGGAGATCCGATGGCGCTGATGCCGGCGCTGCGGCGGATCATTCATGAGGCGGACTCGGATCAGGCGATCTCCGATGTGAACCTGCTCGGCGATGTGGTGGCAGCCGATACGGCGTCCCGGCGGGCACAGGTGGATGCGCTAGGAGCATTGGCGAGCGTCGCGATTTTGCTGGCGGCGGTCGGTATCTATGGCTTGCTCTCGTTTTCGGTCTCGTCGCGCACGCAGGAGGTGGGAGTGCGGCTGGCGCTCGGCGCGGCGCGGGAGACCATCCTGGGGATGTTTCTACGCCAAGGGCTGACGCTCGGTATCGCGGGAGTGGCGTTCGCGATTCCCGTGGCGTACCTGGCCGCGCGAAGCATGACGTCGCTGCTGTTTGGCGTGCAGCCGGGCGACACGGCGATTTACGGCGCGGCCGCGGGACTGGCGATTGCGATGACGCTGTCGGGAAGCCTCTGGCCAGCTCTCCGCGCGGCGGGCGTAGATCCAGCCATCACGATACGTTCCGAGTAAGGCGAGCCGGCGGCGCCATTCTCCGCGATCTCGCGTGACTTACCTGAGCGAAAAGTCCCTTCATCTCCTGCGGTACCGAGGCGAACGCGGATGAGGAAATCCGGATTCTCGGTTGACTGGAATAGTTGGGAACGTCTATGAACCACGGACGCGCGTACACCAAATAGAGGATCGGGCGGATTCGGTCGCTAGAGTTTGCCGTTCCCCCGTGCAGCAGCCGGTAATCCATGATGTAGACCGATCCGAGCTTCGTGTGCGGCATGAACGAGTCCTGGTAATCCGGCGCCCAGAGACTGCGCCAGACCTTGCGATGCGACCCAAGCCACGCGGCCGTGGTACCGATTTCCGCGTCCAAATCCACCAGTGGCAACATGACCGTCAGCGCGAAGCAAGGGAGCCGCACGCCGATGTTCTCCTCGGAGAACAAGGGCGGATGATCGACATGCACGTGCTGGGCCTCCGCTCCGGGAAACGCACAAACGGAGCCGAAGCTGGTGAGGACCGGTTCGCCGCCCAGCAACTCGCTGACGACGGGAAGAAAATAAGGGTTGCCATACAAGGCTGGATCGTTGAACGCGCTCGCGACTTCCACCGGGATCATGAAACGCCGGTTTCCCACTTGGACGGCGGTCCTCCGCAAAAGGGCCGCGCTTCGCGAGGCGTACCGGTCCGCGTAGA
Organism: Bryobacteraceae bacterium; assembly: GCA_030037375.1. GTDB lineage: Bacteria > Acidobacteriota > Terriglobia > Bryobacterales > Bryobacteraceae > Palsa-187. Next base: position 25,919 of record JASHRP010000114.1, read on the forward strand.
CGCGCTGTAATTTTCGGACGTAAGCTGGCGGCAGCACGCCGTTCAACTGGACAAAACCGAACCGGCTCAGCGCCCGGCAGGCGCCGCTGAACTGGGCCTCCGAGAGACGGCCTGCCTTCCGTTCGTCCTCAGACAACTCGAAAACGGGTCCTTTGGGCCAAAGTCCGCGGTTGTCTAAACGCATCTCAATTTACCGTTCTTCGTTCCATCGCGCGGTCAGCGCAGCGATGGACTGCTCCTGCTCGTCGAGCAACAGGCTCCGGAACGTGGCCGTCGAATCGTTAGCCAATCCGCGCGCCACGGCAGCGAGGCTTTCCGCGGGGTTTCCCGCCAGCCGCCACGACCGCGCCAGCTTGAGGCTGGTCTCCACGTCGCCAGGGTGAATCCGCCGGGACTGCAAGTAGGCTTCGTGGGCCTGCTCCTCTTTCCCATTGGCCGCCAAGGCATCTCCCAGCACGTTCCACACGGCGGGACTGTACCACGGATTCAGCTCGACCGCGGCGCGCGCCAGTTCGAGACCCGCCGCATAATCCCTCAGGCGGCGAATCGCGAAGTCCGCCGCTTCGCTGATCAACATCCAGCTTCGCGGATTCCGCGAGATCAGGATGCGATACCCTTCCAGCGCTTCCCGCCAGCGGCCATTCTCCGCCATCTCACGCGCTTCGCCTGCGGCAGCCTCCGCCGCGTCGAGCACGGACGCGGCGAATCGCTCGTCGAAGGCGCGGCGCGTGTCCTCGATCTTCGTCGCCGTGACTAAGCGGGCGTGGAGCTTGCGTCCGTCGTCGCCTTCGGGCGTTGCGACCTGGGCCCCACGGTTGCGCAGCAAGCGCTCCATCAGACGAAAATTCAACCCTACCGCGATCGCGGGTCCGAATCGGTTAACGCGGGCGATGGCCGCCTCCTTCTCGGCGTCAACCGGACCGTAATCGTTGATCAGGATAAAGCCCGCAGGGTCTAGTTCGGCCAGCAGGGAATCCAGACAATCGATCGCGGCGTAGTTGTAGATCAGGACAGCGCTAGATGGAGCTTCGTCAAGTTCCCCCAGGCCCGCCAGAGCATCCGGCCCCACCGGGAAAAAGTCCGCGTCGTTCTCAATCAGCGGGAACAAAGGCAGTAGCCGACTTCTTTCTTCTTCGCCCGGCGCGCAGGCCAAGCGCCGGATCTCATCGAGGTTCAGCGGGGTGTAGCGGCGCAGCAGAGCAGGGTTGTCTGGAATCCACGCACGCTGGCAAAGCTGCTGCCAGCCATCGTCTCGATGGCGCAACAACGCCGGCGGAAGAACGTCGAGAACATAGTTGCAGAACACCGCGCGAAGAGGGCCCGGGATAACCTGGCCGATTCCTTGCGCCGTGCACACACGCGCCGTAACCCGCGCTTCATGTGGGGCGAAAATTCCGCGCTCCTGCCACTGCTCGACAGCGCGCGGGGAGCGGTCGGTCACGAAGTAGGTCAGCCGGCGGTAGAAATCGCGGGACTCGCGCTCGCAAAGGTCTTGAAATTCGTCCAGAAAGTAGCGGGCGAACAGGCCCGTCCCCGCCCCCAGCTCGGCCACTCGAATCGGACCCTCCGCTGGCGCGGCTTCCATGCAGTTGGCAAACAGCACCGACGCCGCGTCGGCCGAAAGCCGCCCATCGTTGTTTATCAGGTAAGGCACCATGCCATCGACAAAAGGGAGCACGCCCTCCCGCACCCAGTGCAGCTCGGAAAGCTCCCATTCCAGGCTTTGCGCCAACGGAAGATACGGACCCAGGAACTGGCGTTTAATAGACGCCTGAGCCATTGCACTGGAGGCCAGCGGCGCTGCGTCTGGCAAGTGGAGACGCGCAAGCATCTCCGGAAGCGGCACGGGAATCCGTTTCCAATCCGCAGACATGGACGCGATTATAACGCCCAATCTGGAAGCTCTTTCTGGCGATCGATGCTCAAACCGCTCAGCGCCGTCTGGTCGCGACGATGGCCGCGCACGGCCAGTTATCATTCGGCGCCGGACCCAGTCGCGAGCACCTGCGGGGTCGCCCCGTTGGCGGCTGAAGGGGCGTGGCGGCGTCCCGCTACCATGGCTTCCACTGCTGCACAGACATGGGAATGATCGCGTTGGGCGTCCCGTTGACTCGTAGACCCTGATATATCAGGATCAGGGTCTCGAACTGTTTCCCTTTGGAATTCGTTGAAACGCTGATTTTCGAGATAGTGGCGTTTGCCAGTTCGATTTTGCTAACCGTGAAAGGCTTCCCGTCAGGACCCGTCGGGGGAAACTGAAAGGTAACCGATGTAAGTACTTCGTTTGTGGCCGCAGCCTGAAGGAGCAGAGGCGACGCCGCATCGAGCTCTTTTATAATCGTGATTGGCTTGTGCATTCGCTTCCCCGTGGAGCCTGAAGAGCCCGGGTCGATCTGTGTGATCACTCCATAGTCGAACCCGTGACATTCCATGCCCTTTGAGAAATCCAGATCGCCCTGTTTCCCTTTATTTGAGCCTTTTATGGAGCCCTGCTTTTGCCCCGTCATTGTCATCAGGAACTGCCTGCCCATCGTTTCCTCCTTTAGCACCTTCGATCTGCGGTCATCATTTTGCTTCGTTTTCCCAACCGGGATTTCTTTTTCGCCCAGACCGCCTCAGTATACATCCGGCGGCGTCTTGGAGACACTTACCAAACGAGCGCCGGTTCAGCTATAGTAGAAGTGCATTCGCTGCTGGAGCCGCACGAAACTTGGGACTTCCCTCCGACGAATGCCGGAAGGGAGCTGTCTACACGCGCGTTGCAATTAAACACCCCAATATCCCCACGTACCGTGACCGCGTCCCGCAGATCGCCTTTCGAACCCATCGAAGGATTCTATGACCAATATCTTTGTCGGTAATCTGAGCTACCAAACGACGCAGGACGACCTGCTCGCCGCCTTTTCGCAATTCGGCAACGTCGAACGCGTGAGTATCGTGACGGACCGGGACACAGGCCAACCCCGCGGCTTTGCTTTCGTGGAGATGTCCGACTCCCGGGAAGCGCAGACGGCGATTGCTCAACTGAATGGAGCCGAGTTTGGGGGCCGGGCGCTGAACGTAAACGAGGCTCGTCCGAAACCGGCGGGTAACGGCGGCGGGCGAGGGGGTTTTGGCGGCGGCAGAGGGCGTGACAATCGCCGCCCGCGCTGGTAAATCGTCATGCCCGGTCGGGGACCACAATCGCTCAAGAAGCGCCAGAAAGAGCAGCAACGCCGCGAAAAGCGGGAGGAGAAAATGGCGAAGCGGCTGGAGCGAAAGCGGCAAGGCGGCTTGGCTCCGGAGGAGCCGCAGGCTGAGGCGCGCGGCGGCGAGGCTGCTCCTGCTGACGCACGGCCCGCCGATTAGCTTGGATTATGGCTTTTGTATTGAAGGGCATCGCGAACGAACGAACGGCGCGCCGGTTCACCTTCGACGTGACCGAAAGAGGCTCCGTGCGGACCAGCATCGTGGTCGCCGTCGATCTCGATCTCACGCGGAGGTACGCGATCCCTTTGCAA
>JASHRP010000115.1 GCA_030037375.1 Bryobacteraceae bacterium
GCCAGCATTTCGAGTACGTCCATCTCACGGGGAGTCAGGGGTTCGTGGGGCTCGATAGGCGCGGACGGCGGGAGCAGTTGCGACAGCTCTTCCGCGGGGATCACCGCGAGACCGGCGGCCGCGGCGTAAATTGCACCGACAATCTGCTCGCGCGTGGCGGCGGACGGCAGGACGGCGCGGGCTCCGGCTCGCAATGCGTCACGAGCCGGAGTATCGCCGGCGAGAAGAATGACCTGAGGCGTGCATGGATCGCCCAGGCGATCGCGAACGAGAACATCGGCATCCGAGGGCGAGGTCACGAGATCGAGCTCCGGCTGGTCGCGCAGAAGGGCTTCGAGGCCCGCCTGACTGACGGCCGATCCGAAATCGATGTGGACGCGAACCATCCCTACTTCGGCGGACGCTCGCCGACGGTCAGCTCGATTTCCTTAGGTTCGCCGCCGCGAAGGATGCGGGCGCGGATCTTACTCCCGATGGATTGAGAGCTCAGAAGCATGTGAACGTCGTCTGGCGAATGCGTGGCGCGGTCTCCCAGTTCCAGCAGGATGTCTCCGATCACGGTCCCGGCGCGGGCGGCGGGAGAATCGGCGGACACGCTGATCACGATCAGCCCCTGCCTCTGTTTCGGATGCTCCTCGAGGACGATCGGTTGTAAGCCGACCCCCAGGTAACCGCGCGGGATGCGGCCATGCTTGATAAGCTGTCCGGCGACGCGATCGATGGTGGCAAGCGGGATCGCGAAGACAGAGACGCGGGAGAGAACGGAGGTCGCGATGCCAATCAGCTTGCCCTCGGCGTTAACGACGGCGGCTCCGGAAGCTCCGGGGTGAAGGTCGAGGCTGAGGCGAAGGACTTGGTCAAGATAGCCGCCTCTCCAAGTCGAGGAGGGGCCGGAGATGCTGCCGAGCAGGCCCATGGAGGCGATGGCGGAGTCCTTGGAGCGGCCGACGGCGAGGACGAGGTTGCCGGGTTGGGGATCGAAATTTTCAGCTCGGGGCGCGACGGGAGCGTCGAAATTTTCGATGCGAAGAACGGCGAGATCGGCGCCGGGGTAGCGGCCGACGAGCTCCGCGGAAAGGGTTGCGCCGTTGGGCGCGGTGATGTTGATGTCCTCATCGCGGCGGATGGCGTGATCGGCAGTGACGATGATTCCGGGGGTCCAGTGCACGCCGCTCGAGGCGAAGCGATGACGCGCGTGGATGGCAACGACGGATTTCGCACTCTCCGAGACGAGCTCGGTCAATTGGCCGGATAGCGAAGTGAGTGGATTGGGCATTACGAAGTTCCTTCGATTTCAGAATGCCTCGCGAATCCCTTCGCCCGCATACCTAGAAGAGGCAGGACCGCCCCGGTCGATCGGGTGGGACGAGTCGGCCGGGCAGGGCGATTAGTCGCCCTGCGCCGGGTGCGATTCGCGCTTCGCCTTCAGCTCAGCCAGCATCAGCTCGATCTTGTCTTCCTTTTCGAGCGCGGCGAGTTTGTCTTCCATGTCGTCTTCGAGCAATTGAAGCTTGGCTTTGCTGGTGGCGTCGGCGTGGACGACCTTGGTCTTCATGCGATCGAAGGCGGCGAGTTTGGATTTATCGCCGATTGCGAGGCCGGCGTCGCTCGATTTAGACAAGGCCTTGGCCCTCCTGTGCTGGGCGATGAGCAGATCGCTTTTGGATTGCGCCTCGGCGAGTTTTTGTTCCAGCTTGCTCAAGGCGGTGCGCAGATTCTCGACGCCGATCTTTTGATCGGCGACTTGCTGCTCGAAGCCGGCGGCCATTTGCTTCGAGCTCATGGCGCGCTCGAGAGCGGCGCGGGCAAGATCGTCCTGCTTCTTGCCCACGGCCAGATCGGCTTTGCGCATCCATTCGGCTTCTTTCTCCAGCATCTCCTTGTGCTTTTGCTCCAGGACGTGCTGATCGGCCATGGCGATGGCAGCTTGGGTTTTGACCTGCATCAACTGATTCTGCATATCCAGGATCAATTGCTTGATCATTTTCTCGGGGTTTTCGGCCTGATCGATCAGATCGTTCAGGTTGGCTCGGACTAAAGTCGAGACTCGTTCTAATAAGGCCATGATGGACTCCTTTACTTACCGGCGGTTGCGCTTTGATCGCGAATGGTTTTGACTTTGGAAAGCAGATCGGACATCTGCATTCCGGAAAGGGTTTCAAACAGGGCCGGTATCTGCGCGGCCATGGAGGTGATGTCGCCGGTCAGCTTGTGCATGCCGGTGGCTTCGCCGTTGCCGGTGGAGACGATGGTGATCTTATCGACGCTCGAAAGCGGCGAAGCGAGCGCCTTGACGATTTCCGGCATATTGGAGATGAGCTTGTCGACGACAGCGGCTTGGTTGTATTCCTGATAAGCCTCGGCCTTGACGTTCATCGCCTTGGCTTCGGCTTCGCCCTTCTTGAAGATGATCTCGGCCTCGGCTTCGCCGGTCGCGCGAGTGGATGCGGCGTGGCCGTCGGCTTCGAAGACCAGCCGTTGCTTCTCGGCTTCGGCGAGCGTCTCAATGCGTTTGCGCTCTATTTCGGCCTGCTTTAGGACGGTCGCGATGAGTTCGCGTTCACGGCGCTGGATCTCGGCGTCCTGCACAGCGATCTGGCCTTCCTTCTGGACGCGCTCAATCTTGACTTGCTCCGCCATCACCTGCTGCTGCATGACGTTGGTCTGAATTTCATAGGCCTTATCGGCGGATGCCTTCTGCTTCTGGACGGTTTCGAGGAAGTTGGCTTTCTTCACTTCGAGGTCGCGCGTGGCTTCGGCCTGCGCGGCTTGCGAGAGCGTCTCGGCGAGGACGCGCTCTTTATCTGCTTGCGCCTTGGCGACGGCGGCGGCGCGCATGGCTTCGGCGCGCTTGATGGCGGTGTCACGCTCAGCTTCCGCA
>JASHRP010000116.1 GCA_030037375.1 Bryobacteraceae bacterium
GCGAGGAAGAGACCGGTTACTCCGCCCACGGTGAACAGGCCGATAAACCCGATGGCGTAGAGCATGGGGGTGTCCCAGGAAATGGAACCCTTGTACATCGTCGCGCTCCAGTTGAAAACTTTGATTGCGGAGGGAACGGCCACGAGATAGCTCAAGAAGGAGAACGCTAGAGCGGAATATTGCGATTGGCCGGCTACGAACATGTGATGGCCCCAGACCACGAAGCTGAGAATCGCAATGCCCATGCTCGCATAGACCACGAATTTGTAGCCAAACAAAGGCTTGCGCGAAAACGCCGGAATGATCTCGCTGATCACCGCCATTCCGGGCAAAACCATGATGTATACAGCCGGGTGCGAGTAGAACCAGAACATGTGCTGAAACAGCACCGGATCGCCTCCCAGGGCCGGGTCGAAAATGCCGACGCGAAATATGCGTTCTACCCCGATCATCAACAGCGTGATGGCGAGAATTGGAGTGGCCAGCACGAGGATAAGGCTGGTGGCGTAGTGCGACCAGATGAACATCGGCAGCCGGAACCAGGTCATGCCAGGCGCGCGCATCCGGTGAATGGTTGCAATGAAATTCAGGCCGGTCATGATCGAAGAGAAGCCCGCAATGAAAATGCCGGTCGCCGCGGTTGCCACATAGGTGGTGGAATACGCGGTACTGAACGGCGTGTAGAACGTCCACCCGGTATCGACGCCGCCACGGATCATCGCGAATAGCGTCACGAATCCGCCAAGCATGAAGACGTACCAGCTCAGGAGATTCAGCTTGGGAAACGCGACGTCCTTCGCGCCGATCATCATCGGAATAAAGAAATTCCCCAGCGTATTCGGAATCGATGGGATCAGGAAGAACCACACCATCATGATTCCGTGCATGGTGAATAACTTGTTATAGCTTTCCGGGCTCACCAGCCAGCCCGTCGGCTCGAGCAGCGACAGCCGCATCATCAGGGCGAAGAAGCCCCCCACGGCGAAAAAGAAGGTAACGGACGCCACATACAGCAATCCAATCCGCTTGTGATCCAGAGTCAGAAGCCAGGAGCGGATTCCGATCTCGTGGGTTAAATAATTATCGATGGTTGGGGCTTCTACTGTGGGTGTCATAATTCAACGGATCCCTGGTTCCGTTTGGGCATTGCCGGACGCTCCGGGTTCGCCTATTCCCGGCGTTGTTCCGTATTCCTGCGGAGTCGAGCCGGAGCTAGTCGGTAATCGGTCGCCGGGACCCGGTCCGAGCGCTTTGATGTAGGCGATGAGGTCGATGACCTGTTCTTCGCTAAGCTGGCCATCGAAGGTAGGCATGATGTTTTCGAATCCGAGTACGGTAGTGCGCTTCGGGTCCATCAGCTTTTGGCGAATATAGGTTTCATCCGCGATACCCGGCGAAGCGTCCTTGAGGAGAACCTGTCTGCCATAAAGGCCCTGCAGATCGGGGGCAGGGCCGTGACCGTCGAAGTGGTGGCAGTTCGCGCAGCCGAACTGATGAAACAGCTTCTCGCCTGTCGACGCCAGGGACCCTTCGGCCGCGCCATGCGATAGCCAGGCCTGATAATCCTGGCGATCCATTGCATAGACCCAGCCGATCATGCCCGAATGCTTTGTACCGCAATATTCGGCGCAAAACAGATGATATTTGCCCGGCTTTTCCGCTTGAAACCAGATAGTAGTGTAGCGGCCGGGAAGGACATCCTGCTTGATGCGGAAATCCGGTACGAAGAAACTATGAATCGCGTCCTGGGAGGTCATGATTAGCTGGATGGGCTCTCCTACCGGAACGTGCAGCGCATCGATTTCCCGCTCCCCATTCAGATACTGGATCTTCCACATCCACTGTTTCGCGACTACATATACTTGCGTCGCGTTGCGCGGCGGACGTTCGATATCGAAAAACAGGACCGCGCCCCACGCGAACATTCCCATGAACAGGAACAGAGGAATTCCCGTCCACAACAATTCCAACTTCATGTTGCCCGGGATTTGCGGCGGCAATTCGTCGTCGGAGCGGCGCCGGTATCGAATTGCCGCATAAACCACGAAGCACGCTATGCCTAACGTCACAGCTCCGCAGACGAATACGAGCGCCCAAAACAGCCAGTTGTATTCGCCCGCCACCGAGGAAGCGGCGTCGGGGAAAAATCGTAGATCTGGATGCAGGCTTAACTCGGGCATAGACGGTTCTTGCGTCAGCCTCCCTGCGGCATGCCATACCGTTCGCGACGCCACAGCAATAGAAGTCCGGCGCCGAGCAAGGTCACGGTCACCGCGCCGCCTGCCCTCAGGATGTTCATCACTACCGCGCCATACTTGCCGGTAGTTGGATCGTAGTGGTAACAGAACAGCAGCACCTTGTCGACCGGCGATCCGATTCCGCCGCCTCCGGAATCAATCAATCCCAGCTTCAAATCGGTGGGACTGTATTCGACACCATAGAAGTAGCGCGATAGCACGCCCTTTGGCGTCGCGATCATAATTCCGCTGGCATGAATGTACATCTTGGTTTCGGGATCCCAACGGTAGTGAAATCCCACCGCTTGCGCGACGGCAGCGATAGAGTCCGGCGAACCTACCAGGAAATGCCAACCAGGACTGCCTCGCCTGCCCGAATACTCGCCACTGAACAAATCCTGTTTGGCTGCCGCTTCGGCGGAGGTCTCTCTGGGATTGATGCTGATCGCGACGACTTCGAAATCCTTCTCCGCTTTCAATCGAAGCGGCCGTAGCCCGGAGGCGATTCCGGCCATAATCCGGTTACACAACATCGGACACTCGTAATAGACCAGCGCGAGCACTACCGGCTTGCCATGAAAGTAGCTTCCCAAGGTCACAGACTCGCCGTTTGCGTTCTGAAAGCGAGCATCGAGAGGGAGCTGAGCGCCCAAATGCTGATCGATGCCGATGTCGCGCAGCTTGGGCGGAAGATTTGCGTTGTCAGCCGTAGCGGCGCCGGCAAACGCGAACGATATCACCAACAACAGAAGTTTCATCTCGGCTCCGGTTCTACGCTGCCTTCAAGACCGGTTTCGCGCGTTCCTGCCTTGGGAGGGCAAATCATGGTTGGGTCCGCGATTCCGCCGACACCTGCCTGCCAGGTGGGGGAATTCTTGTCGCACACCTTGAGAGGCGAATGCAATGGAGGAATTCCTTTTTGCGCGGTCAGTTCGATGGCATTTTCGATGGGGATGCTAACAATCCCGTTCGCCCGGTCGACCCAGCCGTAGCTGTGCAGTTGAGCGTTCTCCGAGGAAAGCAGTTCATGCAGATCGGCCGGCGGAGATGCTTGAATGCGCGGCTCGGGCGGAACCAGTACCTTACCCTGGGAGCGAACAGCGGCTGCTGGACCTGCCGCCTCGCGGTAATGCACCAGGAATTCGAAGAAATAATAGAGCAGCCATATGCACAGCCACGTTCCGATGAGGATGCCTACGCCGAGCGCAAAGATATTCCGGCTGCTGATGTCGCTATGTTCATAGCGAACGTCGGTATGTACCGGGAGTCGATTAGTAGTCGAATCAGTCTCGGCCATGATGTAAAGCGTTTTCCAGATTCGGCGCTCCTAAAGGCAACAGAGGATCCTTGCCCAGTTGCCATAGAAACGCCGCGATCCATAAGCCGCCCAATGCGAGCGGCACAGTGAAGTTCATCCAGTTGATCGCAAACCCCTTCATACGAAATCCAGGCATGACGATCCAAAACAGGTCCACGAAGCGCATCACGATGATCACGCCGACCACGCTGCACAGCGCTCTTGGATTGCGTTTAATGTTTCTCGACAAGAGCAATAGGAACGGAACTACGAACTGAAACGCAATCAACGCGGCTCCCACCCAGCCCCAGGTTGTCCCGAAGGTCGGCAGATACCACGGGATCTCATTCGTCAAATCGCCCGCCCAGACGATCAGGAGCTGTGAGAACTCCATATAGCCCCACAGCATCACGAACATGAACAGCAACTTACCGAGATCGTGAAAGTGCGAAACGTCGACGGCTTCCGAGAGCGGTTGCCGCTTGGATAGCAACGCCACAACGACGATCACGAAGGCCATCGCCGAGAGCCCTTGCCCGACGACAAAGATGAAACCCCAGATGGTCGAGAACCAGTGGGCGACCAGCGATTCGGCCCAATCGATCGACGCGAACGTCATCGTGAACACGTAAACCACCAGGCCTGGAGCGCTGATGGCGGCCAGCCTCCGTGTCTGATCCCCAAGGCGATCCTCGGTTCGCGACCACTTGTTAAGGAAGTACGCGAACAGCAGCCAGATCGCGAAATAGATCGCCGCGCGCACGATGTACATTGCTGGATTCATATACAAGTGGCGGTGCTGTAAAACCGGGTCATTGCTGACGATGTCGGCGTGCGACCAGCCATACAACTGAGGGATCCCTCCGATCACCGGCAGAAAGAGCAACGCCAGCGCCGGCAGCGTGCGCATAGCGGATTCGAGCATTCTTCGCGTAATGACGCCCCAGGCCCCGCCGGTGAGGTACTGCACCATCACGAGAGCCATTGAACCCAGCGCCAAGCCCAGCCAGAAGAGGTATCCCATCAAGTACGAGCGGAAGAACTCGCTGGGATTGAAGATCGCGCCGATCGCGGAGATTACCAGCAAGAAGATTCCCGCGCCGATTGCCGGAGCCCTCCAGCGCCGCAGATCGCGGTTCAGGTCCTCCGAGTACCAAACCGGCGTCATTTCTGTGCCTCCAGTTGCGCGCGCGATTCCGGAGGAACCTCTGCAATGGTCGCGTGGCGGCTCAACTCCAACGCTCGCAAGTACGCGATAATTGCCCAGCGGTCTTCCACCGGAACTTGGTCTTCGTAATCTGGCATGGCCTGATATCCATTCGTGATCACCTGAAAGATGTAGCCCGGCGGAAGGTTCCGCACTCGATCCGAACTTAAGTCAGAGGGGATCTTGAATCCGCGCTGCGCCACCATGCCGTGACCGGTTCCCAAAAGGTCATGACAAGGACTGCAAAAAATGTCGTAGCGCTCCTCCCCGCGGCGAAGCAGCGCCTCGGTGACCGGCACTGGAATGGTGTCGAGGAAATCGCCGTTGGGCCCGTTGCCGGTGTGCATGGAGTCGGTCTCATCCAACTGGTCGCGGGAAACGGTGCCCACGGGGATCGGGCGCGCGGACCGTCCGTCGGCGAAAAATGAGCTTACCGATAGCGGCTTGTATTTGGGCTGGTCGTGCATGTCCTGCCGGCAGCCCGCCTGAAGTAGCAAACTCGCGCAAGCGAAGACCACGCAGCTAATCCTCCGCAAGTTCGGTTACCTCCAGCGGATCCAACTCCGAAAACAGATCGGTAACGGTTTCGCGGTCGAATTGCGGGTCTCCAGCCTCCACGCACAGAAAGAAGCGATTGTTCGTGGCATCGCTGAAGCGCGGCGCTTCGAACACGGGGTGATGTGGCCGCGGGAGCCCGCATAGGGCTAGCATTCCGAAAAATGCCGTCAGCGCCGCGAAGAGAATCGTCAGCTCAAACATGATCACGATGAACGACGGCCAGCTATTCAGCGGCCGGCCGCCAATGTTGGTCGGATAGTCGACCACCGCGATATAAAACTGCATGGCCCACGCTGTGGCCGTTCCCAGGAAGCCTCCGGCGAGAACCAGAGGCGGAAGTTTCGCCCCCGCTTCGATGTACTCGTCCAGTTGATGTACCGGATATGGAGTGTAGGCTTCCATGCGGCGGAAGCCGTGATCATGCATCACGCGCGCCGCATCCACTAGCGGCGTCGGATCGTCGAATTCCGCAATAATGCCATAGAGCCGCGAACTCGTCATTTCTCGCTGCCTCCGCCTGGCCTGGAGAACGGCAGCAACTCGCGCACTTCGTACATCGAGATCATCGGCAGGAAGCGAACAAATAGAGCGAACAACGTAACGAACAAGCCGATGGAGCCGAAGGTGACGGCGTTATCCCAGACGGTGTGGATAAAGTTCGTCCAGGCCGACGGCAAATAGTCGCGGTGCAGGCTGCTAATGATGATCATGTAGCGCTCCAGCCACATGCCGTAGAGGACCACGATGGAGATCGCGAACAAAGGTTTGGGGCGAACCCGGAACCGGTGGAACCACAGCAACTGGGGGATCACTACATTGCACGCGATTACGCCCCAATACGCCCATGCGTATGGACCAAAGGCCCGATTGTGTACCACGTACATCTCGTATTGATCGCCGCTGTACCAGGCGGTGAACGGTTCAATCGCGTAGGTGTACGCCAGGATCAGTCCGGTTGCGAGCATCAGCTTCGCGCAGTTATTGATGTGCCGCTCCGTCAGCAGGTTCTCCATTCCGAAGACGTGGCGGATCGGCAACGCCAACACCAGCACCATGGCAAAACCTGAGTAAATAGCCCCGGCGACAAAGTACGGCGGAAATATGGTCGAATGCCAGCCCGGCAGGATGGCGATTGTGAAATCGAAGCTGACCACCGTGTGGACTGAGAGCACCAGTGGCGTGGCCAATCCGGCCAGCAATAAGGACGCGGTCTCATGGAGCCGCCAATGACGTGATGCTCCTCGCCATCCCCAAGCAAGAATCCCGTAGATCCCAGCAACGAATTTGTTTTTGGCTTGGTCCCGTAGCGTAGCCAAATCGGGAATCATGCCGAGATACCAGAACACCAGGGAGACGGTGAAGTAGGTCGAGACCGCGAATACGTCCCATACCAGAGGACTGCGAAACTGCGGCTGGATGGTGAGCGTGTTCGGGTAAGGCAGAATCCAATAGAACAGCCAGGGCCGGCCGAGGTGCAGCAGGGGAAACATTCCGGCACACATCACGGCAAAAATCGTCATTGCTTCCGCAAAGCGGTTGATAGAGCTTCGCCAGCTTTGATTGAGAAGCAAGAGGAACGCTGAGATTAATGTGCCGGCGTGGCCGATTCCGATCCACCAAACAAAATTCGTAATGAAATAGCCCCACGCGATGGGAATTTCGATTCCCAGAATTCCGACGCCTCTAAAGATCAAATACGTCGCGGAATAGAGAAGAACGAATGTGAAGAACAAGCCCAGCGCGAAAGAGATGAACCACAGGCTGGGCGTTCCCCGGCGTAGCAATGGCATCGCCGAGATCTGTTCGGTGACTTGGGCGAAGGTTTGCCCGGAAGCGATCACCGCGGGCCCGGTATCGGGTTCAGGGCGGCGCGTGGAAGTCCGCTGTTTCTCTTCGACGGTCACTTAGGATCCCCAGTGTCGGATGCGGCCAATTCCGGGTTAGGATTTCGCAATTCGGCCAAATACGTGGTGCGTGGACGCGTGTTCAGCTCAGCGAGTAAAGCGTAGTTGAGTTTCTCCGCCTTTAACCGGGTTACCCGGTTGTCGCGGCCGTTTATGTCGCCGAACACAATGGCTTGCGTAGGGCAGACTTGCTGGCAAGCAGTTTGAAGCTCGCCATCGCGAATAGTTCGATTCTGCTCTTCGGAGCGGATCTCGGCTTCACGGATCCTCTGAACGCAATAGGTGCACTTTTCCATTACGCCGCGGCTGCGCACGCTCACCTCCGGATTACGCTGTAACTTGAGCGATTCCGTCACCCAATCCTGATACAGCAGGAAGTTAAAACGGCGCACCTTGTAAGGACAGTTGTTAGAGCAGTAGCGTGTTCCGATGCACCGGTTGTAGACCATATCGTTCAGACCTTCGGAGCTGTGATTGGTTGCCTGCACCGGACAGACCAGCTCGCAAGGAGCGTCTTCGCACTGCATGCACGGGACAGGCTGATAAAATGCCGACGGGTTCTCAGCGTCGCCCTTGAAGTATGTATCGACTCTTATCCAATGCATGGCCCGCCTGGATAACACCTGTTCCTTGCCTACGACTGGAATGTTGTTCTCTGCCTGACAAGCGATGACACACGCGTTGCAGTTCACGCATGCCGTGAGATCGATCGACATGCCCCACGCGTAGCCGCGGTAGTTCCAGGGCTGATACAGCGTCAAGTTCCGCTCCGGTTCTTCCTGAAGCCGCGCGGCGAACTCGGGATCTTTGCGGTATGCGTCTACCGTGTTCTCGACCACCAGCGTTCGGCCGTCGACGTACTGCTGCATCTGGGTGGTTGCCAGCGGCAGTTTACGCCCGGTCTTTACAAGCTGCACGCCGTCGCCGGACCAAGGGGCGTCGGAAGTACGCAGCAGATAAGCGTTGAAACCCGCGCCATCGGCGGTTTTGCCAAGATGAGTGTGGCCGTATCCCAAATGGATCGTCACCGTTTCATCGGGCTGGCCGGGTGAAATCCAGGCTGAGCCTTCGATGGTCCGTCCGCGATAACTGATGCGGACCACGTGCTGGTTTTCGATTTCCAGCCGTTGCGCTGTCGCGGCGCTGATATGAACAGCGTTGTCCCAAGTCAATTTTGTGATTGGACGAGGCAACTCCTGCAGCCAGGAGTTATTAGCGTAAGCACCGTCATAAACGTAGGTATCCGGACGAAAGACCACTTCGATTCCGCCACGCGACGATGGCAGCGGTAGACGCGACCAGTCGCCTGAAACAGCCGGTTTAATATTCGGCAGCGCCGAGCCCTCAATCAGCCCATCGTGAAGCGACTTCCGCCACCATTGTTCGAAATCCGCTCCGCCGCGCTGGCTCATCCAGTAGGCGCGCACGATTTCGCGGCTGTTTCGCGCGGGAAATTGGAGAACTGCGTCGAGAACCTCCAGATAGCCGTGCGAGTCATACATCGGGTCGATCATCGGCTGAAGAATGCTTACGGTTCCGTCAAAAGCTCGCGCGTCTGACCAGTCTTCGAAGAAATGCGATTCCGGAGAGTGCCAGTCGCAAAGGATCGACGTTTCGTTGAAGTGCTGGCTGACGTGAAATACGCTCTGAGCTTTTTTCAGCTTCGATTCGAATTCGAAGTCCGCCGGTGCGTCGTAGACTGGATTACCACCCAGAATCAGCAAAACTTTAACGCTTCCAGCCTCCATCGCATCGGTCAGTTCGTGCAATGATGCGAATTGGTCCACGGGGTTCGATTCCAGCGGTTCCGTGTAGACCAGTGTGTTGCCAAGGTTCCCCAGCGCGGCGTTGATCGCGTGCGCGAGCGCGTGAACGGCCGGAGACTGGTGTTCGCCCGGGATTATGGCCGACGCCCCGCGATGGGCCTGCAGGTCCCGCACCGCGGCATCCACCCACGCTTGTTGCTGGGGCGCCACTTGAGACGCAATGCCAGAGACGCCGGCGCTGGAGGCCAGACTTCGTGCGATCGTTTCCACCTCCGCCCAGCGAGCGGGAAGCCGGTGATCCGCTTTTCCTCCGGTTGAGGTCAACACGCTCTCCACGGCATAAAGGCGATTCATGTCCAGCCGGTCGCCGCGTTTGCGCCGCATCGCGAAATCGTGAGCCAAACGCGTGCTGGCGTGTCCGCAGGCAAGAAAATCCGAGTCGAGCGCGACAATCACATCCGCCGCGTCGAGTTTGTAATAGGTGTTGACGTAGCGTCCGAACGCAATCTGCGTACCCGCGCGCGCAGAGTGGCCTCCGGCGGCATGATACTGATACCACTTCGCCCCAGGCAGCGCTTTCCGCACGGCCGCCAGTTGCGATGCAAGAGTAGGCGAGCAGATCGTCTGCGTCAGAATGTGGAAACCGGCTCCCTTGCCTGCAAGCAAAGGCTCGATCGCCGTGCGCAGAGCCACAACGTACTCGCTCCAGCTCCGCGGCTGGGCCAGGTAGGTGACTTCGCGAGCGCGGTCCGGATCGTAGAGGTCCAGAACGCTCGCCTGCGATAGTACGCTTGTGGCGCCCAGACTCGCCGGATGGTCCGGATTTCCCTCCACCTTCGTCGGCCGGCCCAGATGCGTTTCGACGATCACTCCTTGCGCAATCCCATCCACCGGCGCTGCCGTAGCGAAGTACGTTGGCCGTCCGGGGATGGCGCTTTCCGGAGGGTCCACATAGGGCACGATGAATTCGGTAGGCTGGCGCGTGCACGCTGTCAAACCGGCGAGGCCCAGCGAAGCTCCCATCAGCTGGACGAACCGGCGCCTGCTGCTCTCGCCCAGCCTGGTAGCAAGATTGTCTTCGCCGTCCGGCTCGGGTTCCGCAACGTGAGCGGGATCCGTCAATTCCTCCAGGCTCCGCCAGTACTGTGGCGCTCTCGCTTTCGTGAGCGCCCCTTTCAGCAGCGACTCGAGCGGAATAAAGTCGGGATTCACCGATGGCATGTCGAACAGCTAGTAAGGCTTTGAATGTGGTTTTCCGCGACCAACTTTTGTCCCAGCGCCAGTTGGTCCGGAGGGGGTTTATAGCTCATATCGAACACGCGATCGGGCGGGCGCACGTATTGCGCCGGATTGCGATGACAATCCAAGCACCATTTCATGCGCAAGGACTCCGCCTGCCAAGTCAAAGGCATGTGGTCGATGCTGCCGTGACAGGTGGAACATCCCACCCCTTTGTTGACATGAATGCTGTGGTCGAAATAGACAAAATCCGGAAGGTCATGCACGCGCGTCCATTGCACGGACTTGCCGGTGCGGTAACTCGCCCGCAGCGGCTCCAGTTCAGCAGCCACGGTCCACATCTGCGAATGGCAGTTCATGCAAATCTTCGTAGCTGGGATATTGGCGAACGAAGAGGTTTCGACGGTAGTGTGACAATAGCGGCAATCGATGCCGAGCCCCCCGACGTGATGCTCGTGACTGAATGGTATGGGTTGCTCCCGCGGAACATCTTGGCGAGTTTCGTAAGGCGATTCTGCGATCCAGTAGCCATAACATGCCACCGCCGCCACACCGCCGACCGCCGCGAGCAGCGAGAGACGAGCGATCGTGTTGGCATTACGAGAGAAGAGTTGCGCCAAACCTTCTCCTCCACCGAGGCCGTACTTGCCCAAGGCCTTCTCTGGCGGCTTTCAACGAACTAGATGTTTCGCAAGCTCAACTGTTTCACTACCGTCGTGGCGCGAGTAGGTTTGAAACCGGCTGGCGGCCATCCTCGAGAGCTTTTAGACATGCGCTGCAAATGGCTTTATAGAGCCGCATCTCGCTGCAACAAGCCTTCACGATGCGTAAATTTTTCAAACTCCGCCGTTCGAGACGTGCCGGTCGGTTCCCTACAGTGAAAATGGGGACAAATCCAATCTTTAAGCGCAGCGAGACTTAGTAATAGCTCGCATTGCCGGTTGCTGTCGTGACTGGATGCCTCTACCAGTCTTCCCCTCGCCCTGGCCGCCAGATTGCAGATTGATCGACGGCACTATGATTCGCAACCTGCAAGATTTGAACGATGCCCGAGTCATCGCGACCGACGGCACGATCGGAAAAGTGGCGGATTTCCTCTTCGACGATCGCTCCTGGACTATCCGATATTTGGTGGTAGACGTTCGAACCTGGATGGTGCGCCACGACGTAGTGATTCCAGTCGAGTCAATCACGAACCTGGATTGGGGGCACAAGAGGTTCGAGGTGCAGCTTACCCGAGCGCAAGTTCGAACCAGTCCTGACTTAAATTCCCGAAAGCCGGTCTCGCGGCAGCAGGAGATCGCGGTGCGGAAGTTCTACGGTTGGCCGAACTATTGGCGCGACGTGGGATTCCCTTCACCGGGGCGCGGAAAGCATGATTTCCCGGTCGCATCCGGCGATGATCCGCATCTGCGGAGTACGGAGGAAATCGCCGGATATGGAGTTTGGGAAGTCAATCAAGAGTTGGGGTACGTGGAAACCTTCATCATGAGCGATTCGTCCTGGCAAATTGGTTATCTCGGCGTGAAGACAGGTAGCTGGCTGCACTACCATTCGATGCTGGTTCCAACACCGTGGGTCGAATCGATCTCCTGGTCGGACTGCCGTGTCTCGCTTCGGCATGCGCTGAGACCTCGCTTTCAAGCACTTGCCAGTTGAGTGAGGATGTATCCCCGGCGCCGCAGTGGTCTGCCGGCTAAACGGATCCGCAGCCCACAGGCCCGGCGTTCTCCTGATGTCCGATCAGTGCCAAATACGCCTGATGACGCGCGTCCGCTGCCCGCTGCTGCTGCGCATGCAGCGACCGGTATTCGTCCAGGTCCGATACTCCCGCCGAGCCTTGATGCGTGGTGAAGTAACAGCGCAGCGCGGTTTCCGCCTTGTCAGCAGTAATCAATGCTTGTAGGAACGTGCGGCTTAAGCGCGCCCCTTCGTTGGCTTCCATAACCGCCTCCCTTACCAACGTGCGCCTTGGCAGCCCCCGTGTCAAGAGGAGCGCGCTCCCGCGCGCCATCAACACCAACACTTGCGGCATCTAATTAGTGGACAATTTAGTCCCAAGGAGAGTTTTTTATGAGTGACAATACCTCTTCGATCCGATCGGCCGCAACGATCAATTTATTGGCAGGAATCTGGCTGTTCGTTTCGCCCTGGGTGTATCGAGCTTACTCGGCGCACAACGCTTGGAACAGTTGGATTTTTGGCGTGTTGATCGCGATCCTGGCTCTAATCCGACTGTCGAATCCCATGGGGACACGAGCCCTCAGCGTCCTAAATCTGATTTTGGGGGCGTGGATTTTCGTTTCGCCATGGGCTTACGGGTACCTTGGGGATACCGGCAGATTTGTGAACAGTCTGTGCGTTGGCGTGATCGTGTTCATCGCGGGCCTCGTGGGGGCTTCGATCACCGAATCTAGAACCCCGCTTCCCCATTAGGAACCAGCCTGTTTGAGAGCGGAAAGATTGATAGGATGCACTGCATGGTTCGATCAATCTTTCTGGCACTCCTCAGCTGCAGTCTGTTACGTGCTCAGGTCTCAAATGCGCTGGTAAGGGAGGCAAAGTTCCCGTGGACAGTAGTCCGCGACAATCTCTTCAAGATGGCGGAGAAGATGCCCGCGGAGAACTATGACTTCAAGCCGACGGCCGAAATCGAGAGCTTTGGTCAGCGATTGGCTCATATCGCCGGCGCGAATTTATTCGTTTGCCAAGGGGTGATGGGAAACCAAACAACCGTCGCCCGTCCGGCCTCGACGTCCAAACCGCAGCTGATCGCGCTGCTCAAGCAAGCATCGACGGCCTGTGACTCGGCTTTTGATTCGCTGTCCGACGCGGCGGCGATGGAGAAGATAAGCTCGCGTCTCGGCGGGCCTTTCCCTCCCGAGCCGACGCGTACCAAGCTCGCGACCCTGAACAACATGGTCCGGCATTCCAATGAAGTGTACGGGTATATGTGCGTCTATCTGCGATTGAAGGGAATTGTGCCACCATCGAGCGCGCCAGAGTAGAATTCTCTGTGATGCCGTACGCGCACAACCTATGAGGGCCGTACGGAGTTTCCTTCACGGCTCAAATCGGTCATACTGCAGGGAGGTAAATCCATCAACACTATGCTCGACAGAAAGACGGCCTTGCTAGGCCTCATCGCCTCCCTCACTATCATTTCCGCGATCATCGCCCAGCAGCCTCGCACGGTGGACGCGAAAATTCTCTCGACCGCCGGCACGGCTAAAGACGCCCTGCCCGGCACATGGCTCACTTACGGCCATAGCGAATCGGAACAGCGTTACAGCCAGTTGAAGCAGATCGACGAGACAAACGTCGGCAAGCTCGGATTGGCTTGGTCGGCGCCGCTGCCCGCCGCGCCGGGAGGCCGCGGCGGCACCGAAGGCACGCCTCTGATGTGGAACAACACCATCTACCAAACGATGGACAACAGTATCGTGTACGCGCTGGACGCGCGCACCGGCGAACAGAAGTGGATGTACAACGCCAATATCGACCCAGCCACCCCGCGCCATATGTGCTGTGGGACGCACAACCGCGGTCTCGCGCTCTCGGAGGGCAAGCTCATTCTGGCCGCCAACGATGCGCGGCTGATCGCGCTCGACGCCCTCACCGGCAAGGAACTGTGGCAGAGCAAGGTCGCGGACATTAATCAGTACTACTCGATGACTATCGCGCCGCGCATCGCGGGCGACAAGGTGGTGATCGGTGTCGGCGGTGGCGAGTACTTCATTCGTGGATTCTTTGCGGCCTACAACCTCAAGGATGGGTCGCTTGCGTGGAAGTTCCACACGGTTCCTCCGAAGCCGGGCGAGCCTTTCGAGGACAAGGCTCAGGAAGAGGCGGCCAAGACGTGGACCGGCGATTGGGCGAAATATGGCGGCGGCGGCCCGGTTTGGGACGGCCTAGTATATGATCCCGACACCAATCTCGTCATCGCCGGCACGGGCAACGCGGAACCGTGGCCGCAGGAGATGCGTGGAATTCCGAAGTCTGAGTGGGGTAAGTGGGATAACCTCTATACCTGCTCGATCGTGGCCGTGGACGCCAAGACTGGCAAACTGAAGTGGTATTACCAAACCGTGCCCACCGATAGCTGGGACTTCGATTCGGTCGGCGGGCTCATCATGGCCGACATCCAGATCGACGGCAAGACGCGCAAGGTGATCATGCAAGCGCCCAAGAGCGGCGTGTTCTACATCCTCGACCGGACCAACGGCCAGTTCATCTCGGCCGCTCCGTTTGTGCCGGTGAACTGGGTGACTGGCTTCGATAAGACCAAGAATGGCCGGCCGATCATCAATCAGGATGCCTACTACGATCAGACGAATTCGGTGGTGATCTACCCAGGCGGAGGCGGTGCGCACAACTGGGCGCCGATGTCGTTCAACCCGAACACCGGCTTGGTCTACCTGCCTTACAGCGCCGGCAGCTACACATTCAACGCCGCAGCGGCGCCCGATCCCAATGCCGGCGGCGGGGCCCACGGGTTGGGCCGCGGCGGCCAAGATAAAAGAACCACTCCCATGCCGATCTGGGGCCCCCAGAATGTGGGCCGCAGCGGCTTACAAGCGCGAGATCCTAAAACGAATGAGATCAAATGGGTGAAGCCGGGACGCGGCGGCTCCACAGGCGGTGGCACGATGACCACGGCCAGCAACCTCTTGTTCCAGGTTGCCGGAACAACCCTCTATGCTTACAAGGCAGATACAGGTGACGAATTGCTGGCGCTCCCGTTCAACCTCCCGGGAGGGGCTCCGCCGATCACCTACGAGGTCGATGGCACGCAGTACATCGGATTCGCGACCGGCACCCAGTTCCTGGCGATGAAGGTCGGCGGCACGGCGAAGATGCCTGAGGCTCCTCCGGGTGGTTTCGGCCGCGGCAGGGGCGCAGGCAAGGGTGCACCGCCCCCGCCTCCTCCGGCAGACACCGGCAAAGAACTGCACGGCCAAGACAAGCAGTAGACTTAGCAAGACAAGTAGATTTCGGCCGTCAGGGCTTCCAAAATTCGTTACCGTTCGTTTTCGCCTTCAAAGGTCATGATTTGACCCAGAGGCTCTTGGTTCCCCAAATGCCCGACCTCAAGCATTCGAGTTGAAAGATCTAATTTTGATCAGACCTTGGAAGAGGAAAAGACAGCAGACGCACTGCTGACGCAATTATCGGCGGCAATCAACTCCGACGCCGCTGCGCCGCAGCCTGTCCGCTAAGCCGTCTGACGAAATCCCGCCTGTTTGCGAGCCCGCGCCATCGATTGCCGAGGCGCGGGCTCGCTTTTCGCGCCTATGCCGTGTTCCCTGGCGCTTGGAATGCTAGAGCACTTGCGTGATCGTAGACGAGAAAGGAAGGCCGGCTGAAGTCGAACAAGCGGTCCCGCCGCTCAGCGAGCGCCAAAAGGCTGAAGCTGAGGACCGGACATCGGTTGCCGTCCTCGCCGTTCATGAAGCGATTCGAAAGGATGGCGATGAAGAGCTGGGCAGACCGGTTGCAGCGCTTGCCTGGTCTGGTTTCGCCGCCGGCCTATCGATGGGCTTCTCGTTTCTTGGCCAAGCGATTCTGGCGAATTACCTGCCGCAGGCAAAGTGGGCTCCGCTTTTGACGAACTTCGGTTACTCGTTCGGATTTGTGATGGCGATCGTCGGAAGGCAACAATTGTTCACCGAAAATACTCTTACGGCGATCATTCCATTGCTGGCCAAGCGAAATCTCTCGACCCTTCTAGCGGTCCTGAAGCTTTGGGCCGTGGTACTCGCCGCTAACCTTTTAGGCGCGGGTGCGTTTGCTTGGGCGATCGAGAAAATGCCGATCCTGAAAGCGGAATTCACGGCTCCTCTGATGGAAGTGGCGGCCAACGCCAGCAGCGTCACCGCCGAATCCGCGCTATTGCGCGGGATCTTCGCGGGATGGCTCATCGCGATGGTGGTATGGATGAACGCGGCAACCGATTCAAGCCGCATTTCGATCATTATCATGTTCACCTACCTGATCGGCCTCGCTGGACTCACTCACATCGTCGCGGGGACCGTCGAAGTGATGTATCTCGTGGCGAATGGAACTAAGACCTGGCTGGACGTAATCGGTAACTATATGCTGCCGACGCTCGCCGGCAACATTTTAGGAGGAGTTGCATTGGTCTCCGCCCTCAATCACGCGCAGGTGATCGCCGGGGCCCGGAAGGCTAGCGCGATCTAGTCCTCGAATGTCGCTGATGGATTTTTTCTTCGGCGCTCCGCTCCCTAGCAGCGAGGAGTCTGAGGAGCGCGTCGGCCCTGCCCGCGGCATTCCGATTTTCGGGATGGACGCGCTCTCTTCGGTCGCGTACGGAGCCGAGGCCGCCCTCACGGTTCTGCTGCCCTTAGGCATCGCGGGGCTGACTTACATCCTGCCTCTGACCCTCGCAATCGCCATTCTTCTGACTATTGTGTTCTTCAGTTACCGTCAGACCATCGCTGCCTATCCTTCGGGCGGAGGTTCGTACACGGTTGCAAAAGAGAACTTAGGTCAGCACGCCGGCATCGTTGCGGCGTCCGCATTGCTCATCGATTATTTGCTCAACGTGGCTGTCGGGATCTCGGCCGGAGTAGGCGCACTCGTGTCGGCCCTGCCAAAGCTGCAGCCTCATACGCTATCTCTGTGTCTGGCGATCCTCCTATTCATTACGTTTGCGAACCTGCGAGGCGTCCGCGAACCCGGCGCTCTGTTTTTCGTACCGGTGTGCCTTTTCGTCGGCTGTATGTTCGGGGTGGTTGCGTGGGGAATCGTACAAACCCTGCGCACCGGCGGGCACCCTGCCGCCGCAGTCGCGCCTCATACACTTGCTCCGCCGATAGCGGCCTTCAGTTACTGGATATTGCTCAAGGCATTCGCAAGCGGGTGCACGGCCTTGACCGGAATCGAAGCCGTGAGCAACGGAGTTCAAGCGTTCCAGAGACCGGCGGTGAAGAACGCTCGCATCAGCCTCGCATCTATCATTGCGATTCTGCTCGTGCTGCTGGTCGGAGTTGCATATTTATCTCACGCGTATCGAATCGCGGCAACGCGGCCCGGCGAGCCGGGTTACCAAACCTTGCTATCGCAACTGACGGCCGCGGTGGCCGGGAAGGGCATCGCGTACTTCGTCACCACAGCCGCGATTCTGTCGGTGGTGTGCTTGTCGGCAAATACTTCGTTTGCCGATTTTCCACGCGTCTGCCGCTCCGTTGCGCTCGACGGATACCTGCCGAAGTCGCTCGCCAACCGCGGGCGCCGTCTGGTCTTTTCCGAAGGCATTCTGATTCTGGCGATTCTCGCGGGCGTATTGCTGATCGTTTTCGGCGGAGTCACGGATCGCTTGATTCCGCTGTTCGCCGTGGGCGCGTTTCTGGCGTTTACGATGTCGCAGGCGGGAATGGTGGCTCATTGGAATAAGAGCCGCGGCCGCGGAAGGCGCAGGAGCATGCTGGTGAACGGATTCGGTGCGGCGGCCACCGGAGTGACTACCTGCGTCATCGTGGTGGCGAAGTTCGTGGGCGGCGCGTGGATCGTCGCGCTGCTGATCCCGTTGATTGTCGCATTGATGATCGCCACGCGGCGGCATTACGACCGCGTGGAGCGGGAGACCGCGCCGCGACCCGATCCACTGAAGGAGTTTTTGCGTCCGCCGCTGGTGGTGGTTCCGATTGAGCGATGGAGCTCCATCGCTCAGAAAGCCGTTTCGTTCGCCGTCAGCATATCAGCCGACGTCGAAATTTTGCGTGTGAACTATCTGGATCAAGAGCCTCAAAGGCCGGGATGGAAGAGCGATCTGGCTCATCTCACCCGAGATGCTGGCTTATCCGAGCCGCGCATCGTTAATTTGCCCTCGCCATACAGGTTCGTGGTCCGGCCCATCATCGACCACATCCTCGAATTGGAGCGCCGCCACAAGGACCGCCAGATCGCTGTAGTGGTTCCGACTCTGGTGGAATCGCATTGGTACGACTATTTCTTGCACACTCAGAGCAGCGAACTGCTTTCCGCCCTGCTCTTGCTCGAAGGCAACCGGAGAGTGGTCGTGATCAACGTCCCCTGGTACATGGATCACGCAAAGGCTGCCGGCTCGGCATCGGAGGACTCTCCACCCCGGCAGTCAGCCCGGCGAGCAGGCAAGAAGCTGAGTCATGGTCGAAGAGCCTAGTTGTTGGAACGGCACTAGAATTGCGTTAGGAAGATAACAATGGCTCTGGAAGAGTATCGGCGCAAACGGAATTTCCAGAAGACGCCGGAGCCTCGGCCCAAAGTGGCAGCATCGCGCGGGAATGAGCTTTCCTATTTGATTCAGAAGCACGATGCCACGCGCTTGCACTACGACTTCCGGCTCGAATTGGACGGAGTGCTGCTGAGCTGGGCGGTCACGAAAGGCCCTAGTTTGAATCCCGCGAACAAACGGCTGGCCGTCCGGACGGAGGATCATCCACTGTCTTATGGGTCATTCGAAGGTACGATTCCAAAGGGCCAATACGGGGGCGGCACCGTAATGTTGTGGGACCGAGGAACTTGGGAGCCGAAGGGAGATCCTCATGCGGGGCTCGAAAAGGGTCATCTGTCATTCGAACTACATGGCGATCGCCTCAAAGGCGGCTGGGATCTCATCCGCATGCGCGGCGATGGGAAACGCGAGAACTGGCTGCTGATTAAAGAGAAAGATGCCGAGTCGAGCAAGAACGGGAAGGCCGGCGTTCTGGAGCAGAACATCGTCAGCGTGGCGAGCGGGCGAGGGATGGACGAAATCGCCCAAAGGGCGGAGGTCTGGGAGTCCAATCGGAATCGGAAGGAGCCGATTCCCAAGCAGGGCGAGCCGAAGCAGACGACTTCGAGCGGCTTGAAGAGGCTGATGCAGCGGTATGCGGAGGTCGAGCTCGCGACGCTGGTCGATGAAGCGCCTGAGGGCGACCAGTGGTGGCACGAGATTAAATTCGACGGATATCGTTTGCTGGGATTTGTGGTGGGAGGGACAGTCGCGCTGCGGACCCGCAATGGCCAGGATTGGACTGCGAAATTTCCCGCCGTGACCGAAGCGCTCGGAGCGCTGAAACTCGACGACGGAGTGCTCGACATGGAAGCAGTGGTTCTCAACGCGAGTGGCAAGAGCAGCTTTCACGCTCTGCAAGCGGCGCTAGGCGAGGGCGGGGAGCGCAAACGAATCACCGCCTATGCGTTCGATTTGCTGGAGCTCGATGGCAAGGATCTGAGGAGTCGGCCGCTGCGGGAGCGGAAGCAGGCGCTCGAAAAGCTTCTCGACAAAAGCAAACAGACGGCCTTGCGGTTCAGCGGTCACGTCGAAGGCGGCGGGAAGAAGATGTTCGATCAGGCGTGCCGCATGGGGCTGGA
>JASHRP010000117.1 GCA_030037375.1 Bryobacteraceae bacterium
AGCGCTAACGGGAATCGAAACCGAATCGCGCTCTCCGATGTGGTCAGATCTAGCCGTAACTAGCTGATTCTGCGTGGATGCAGGACCGTCTTTTCCGGCCAAGGTCCCCCATGGATCGCCTACGGTGTGATCAACGTGTGATCAAGAACATTGTCGCGAACCGTATTGTTGCGACGAATCGGTGACCTGTTGGCTACTCACTTTGCGTTTCCTCGATGGCTTCGAGCACCTGCTTCACGATCTTCGGATGAAGAACCGCTCCGGCGTGAAATGGGACAACCACTCGGCGCGCGCCCGTCGCGTAGATTCGATGGCTGCCTTTCGACCGCAAAAGGACGAAGCCCGCAGCTAACAGCGCCTTCTCGGCCTCAGGAGCAGTCCACCGAGGAAGTTTAGGCATGCACCTCAACGGTGGTGGTGAGGATCTCGCGGCTTAGCGACGCGTCTCGCTCATCTTCCGACAGCGTCTCAAGATAGAGCTCGATTGCTTCGCGAATGTTTGCGAGCGCGTCCTCGATGGTTGTGCCTTGGGATTGGCAGCCTTTGAGTTCGGGACACCAAGCGTAAAAGCCGTGCTCGTCTTTCTCGATCAGCACGCTGGCTTTGCGAGTCATACTTTTAGTTTACTGCGTCGGCGGCGCTACAGAATTTAAAAAATCCCGCATCAACAAGAATTGGAGTAACGGCGACGGCCGTGCAATGAACCTAATCACACTGTTAAGTAGATCAGCGGGACTTGCCGAATAGGCTCCGCAGCACACGCTCCGTGATTTGAGCTACCCGCCGTTGTGCGTTGCTGGGTTGAGGATCGGGATTATTGAAGCCCCCCGGCCAGTTCATCTTCGATTGTGGCGATGTAGCCGTTAAGAAGCATTGCACCCACAACCAGAGCCAAGCACGCCCAGAAATTCAGCGCGCTCACTTTGTTTAGAGCGATGGAGAGGACCACAACGATCACGGACCATATGACTGAGACCTTCCAATTCATTTCTGGACTGATTTAAGTTTATCGCCTGAAGCGTTTCAGTAAGGCAGTTCTGAGGAGGCCGTCGCGGAGTGCGAAAAGTCGCGGATGGCCTCCGCGATCTACAGAGAAAACCTCCACGTCGAAGATCCGCGATTTGTGTGGTCAATGTGTGATCACGATACTCGGAGTACTGGCCACGATGCGCTTTAACTAACGGGAATCACACAGGATGTGCTCGTAAGCTATTGAAGACATGGTAGCGCTAACGGGAATCGAATGCGCATGGCAGCAGTTCAGTTCGTATCATCTGGGTCTATCTCATACCAAGTACGTTCTCCTGGTATCGCGGAGACCCGTGAAAAGCCGCCATGAACCCGTGACGTTGTCACTCGGTTGTCACTCTTAAACGATGTTAATGCTGAGCTGCTCAAGTCCGGGGTCCCCAACTCACCATTTAGGGACTTGTTCACAGACCGATTAACCTCGTTAAGCTGCCATCATTTGGCCTCGCGATCATCCCCAAAGATTCGTGCGTACAAGTCTTCACCATAGCTGGTCGGCAACGGCTCGCCTTCCATCAGCCGAAATGTACGCCGGCCGTCTGCTAGCCTCTCAGCACGAAGGAAAAGGGCATGCTCCGTGCCATCGCCGTAAAGCCCTTGCGCCAGAGCGAACATGTGAGTTACGTAGAGGACTTTGACGCCGGCTTCGAGCAGCGCTCGGACAATTTGCCTCGCGATCTCCGAGCCTTCTCGTTCATTGGTAGCGGCGAACGACTCATTCAGCAAGACGATGCTGCCCCGCCGAACTCTATCAATCACCGTGCTCATCCGGCTGAGTTCCTCATCCAGCTTGCCGCTCTTCATGGCAGCGTCCTCTTCCCGTTTGAAATGGGTGAAAATACCATCGCGCACGTCAGCCCGATGCGATTCCGCCGGGACAAACATGCCGCACTGCATCATGAGTTGCGCCAAGCCGGCACTTCGCAGGAACGTAGACTTTCCTCCGCGGTTCGCGCCGGTGATCATAAAAAGCAATTTCCCATTGCCTGCTACATCATTGCCGACTGATCTGCCTCCTAATTTCAGACTCAGGCAGGCATCGTACAATCCCCGGCTCGAAAACACCGGGGTCCCCACGGGTTGCGGCTCCGGAAAACAGATCGGTTCGCCTTTCTTCGCCAACTGGTCCCGCAGATTCAAGCCGGTGACATAGAATCCCAGTTCCAGCCGCAAGGTAGTAAAGAAGCTTAGAACATGGTCCGTGGATTGAGCGAGGGCAGCGGCAACGTGGCCGATACCCATCCCCTTCAGCTCCGCGAGCGCCCGGAATCCCGCTTCATCACGCTCCGGGACTTCGTAGACATAGGCTGCCGTTTCTTTGGAAGTGAGGTGTTGCATCCAACTCTGAAGACGATCGATCCAGCCCCGCCTGGTCTCTGCCGGCTTCCTGAGGATATAACGGACTCCCTTATTTCCTTTGCCGAGCTTGGCAGTCATAAGGACGCCGTTGCGAAATTCAAGCTGCCGCATATGCTTCTGAATTGTGGCGAGGTATTCATCACTCAGCTCGTCGGTGAGCATGCTGAAGAAACGCGCAAATCCCTCGGAACGGAACTTGGCTGCGTGTTCCTCCGCGGTGTGTCTCAAACGGTTCAATAACTCGACGAATATCTGGAGGACTTCCAGCGATCGATGCAGCAGTCCGTCGGGGTAATTCGCAAACATTCCACCCCAGATCCTTCGCTCGCGCTCGATCGCTTCCACCGCAATTCCGTACATCTGCCGCACAACTTCGGGATTCTGTAGGCAGTCGGACAGGATCTGCTGGCGATAGACGATCGCGTCGGGTTCGCGCAGGCTCGCCAACACGGACTTCTTGGCCGCATCGAGCAAAAACACGTCTCCAGACGCCATTGTTTTAAAGAGCGTCTCTAGCTCCAGATCCTGGACTAGCTCCGTTGCATTTGGAGGCTGGTCCTCATTGGAGCCAACATCCCGGTCTCTGAACATCAGAAACACGTTCACGGTACAATTCTGCTCTTAACTTGTTCATAAGTGAGGCGGTATTTCTCTGCGATAGCCACCGCATAGGCAAGGCCGTCGGCGGGCCTCCGAATGACTTTAAACGTACGAAGGGCTGGATCGCTAGCGTCCACTGTACTGACCATGCTCACAGTGGTCTTGCTCAATGAGGCGAGTTCGTCCAGGAAGGTTACCGAGACACAGAGGATGTCGCGCTCGATGACGCGTTGCATTACCTCTCTGCTCAGAAACAGGGCATCGCTCAAGGTCGTCGCCAGAAAGCTTTCATTCATGATCAAGATGCTTCTCGACGTCGCAGATTCGAGGATGCGGTGAACCCTGACCAACTCGTCCTCCAGCTTGCTGCTTAGGTTCTGAATGTCTTCCTCGCGCTCAAAGTGCGTGAACAGTCTGTCGAATAGGAACAGTCTCGCTACACGCCCGGGAACGGGGCATCCGATGCTGGCCAGATAATGGACTTGCCCGAAAGTCCGCGCGAAAGTCGTCTTGCCGCCTTGGTTCGGTCCAGAAACGACGATCATGCGTTCCGGATCGCGCAAGTCGAAATCGTTGGTGACCAAGGCAGCGTGTTCGCGAATCAGCCGGTTAGCGAGAGCAAGGTCGAACGTATCTCGGGCCGAGACTTCCTTGGATTGGTCGCTGACGGCAGGGTAGCAGAAGGGCAGCCCTGCCTTCTTGAAATGCTCGATGTGCTCGATGCACGCGAGATAGAATTGCACCTCCCGGTCAAAGGCTACGACGAGGTTGTCGAGATATCCGCGATGACCAGCGCAGTACAGCTCTAACGAGGAGAATAGCTCCGGGAACAATTGCGCGACCATATCGAGGACTGCCGCCTCGACGTGGTTCATATCCGGCGAAGCAGCGGACCTGAAGCGATACTCCTTCGGCGCCTGCCGTTTGAACCTCTCGAAGGTTAGCAACACGTCGGAACCATAATCGGGTTCGGACTCATATTGGGAGACCTCGATCCGCTTGCCATCTATGAAGAGCGAGTATTTGACCTCGGCCAGTCTAGCCTTAAGGTCCCTAGTTTCGGTGGCGAGAGAAGCGAACTCAGCCGATTCGCTGTATTGGGTGACGTATTCGCGCAGCTCAATGAAGGCTCGCGCGTGAAGCTCGATTGCCGTTAGATCGCAGATCAGGTCCTGCACGGCTCCGCAATAGATCTCCATCGCGTCCAGGAACCAGCTTTGCTTCTGGCGATTGTAGTAAAGCTTCTCCGCTTGCGCCAGATGAGCACGCATACTTCGCATTCGCTGAGTGAATGACCGGACACAGCCTAGGAGGGCGTCATTTTCCAGGTCTTTAAATGCGTCGTAGCGATAGTTGACCGTTTCGAGCCGATTGAGAAGCATATGAAAGATCGGCCTTAGATTGTACTCGTCACGGTTGGCCGTTATCGACGCGACCACCTGGTCAAGATTCAGGTCTTTAAAAAAGTCGGGCGCTTCACGCGCTTCGAGATCAGCCCACAGTTCAGGTTCATCGAAAAGGATGCTGAAGAACGCCACGGGAATTGGGCCCTGTTCTCCTCCTACCGCGCAAAGGCCTCCCGGCCAGCGAATTTTGAACCGCCGTTCAACCGTTCTTCGATTCGGAGGAATTGATTGAACTTGGCCACGCGTTCGCTCCGGCATCCGGAGCCGGTTTTGATGTGTCCCACTCCGGTCGCCACTGTCAGATCAGCAATGAACGTATCTTCTGTCTCTCCGGAGCGATGGGAGACAAAGCATCGGTAGCCATTTCGCTCAGCTAGCCTAATCGTGTCAAGTGTTTCCGTTACGGTGCCGATCTGATTGAGCTTGATCAGAATCGAATTGGCAATGCCCTGCGAAATCCCTTGTTGAAAAATCCGCGGGTTGGTGCAGAAGATGTCGTCGCCGACAAGCTCGACCTTTGATCCGAGTGCGGCCGTCAGGTTCCGCCAGCCTGCCCAGTCGTTCTCGCCCATTCCATCTTCCAGCAGGATGACCGGGTACTGGCGCACCCATGATTCCCACAGGCGCACCAGTTCATCGGAAGGGAGCGTTTGCTTCGTCGATTTGAATAAAACGTATTTCCCGTCCTCCCACATCTCGCTGGCAGCGGGATCAAGGCACAGAGAAATGTCTTCCGAAGGCCTGTACCCGGCCTTTGTGATCGCTTCCAGGATCACTTCGACTGCTTCCTCGTTGGATTTGAGATTCGGCGCAAAACCGCCTTCATCGCCCACCGAAGTGTTATATCCACGGGCGTGCAATACGGCCTTGAGGGCGTGAAAGGTCTCGATGCCCATGCGAATGGATTCGGCAAAAGAAGGAGCATTATGCGGCGCAATCATGAACTCTTGAAAGTCGACCGTGTTGTCGGCGTGCCGGCCGCCATTCAGCACATTCAAGCAGGGGACAGGAAGAGTCGCGGCGTTGGCGCCGCCCAGATACCGGTACAGCGGGAGCGAATGCGCGTTCGCAGCGGCTCTCGTAACGGCCATTGAAACGGCGAGTATAGCGTTGGCCCCGAGCTGGCTCTTGTTGGCATCATCCGCGGCGATCATAGCCGCGTCGATGGCACGCTGATCGCAAGCGTCGCGTCCAACAACGATTGACGCAATTTCATTCCGGACGTGGCCGACCGCCTTCTTTACGCCTTTGCCGTTGTAGCGCTTGTTATCGCCATCCCGTAACTCAACCGCTTCTTTTTCTCCAGTGGAGGCTCCAGATGGCACCGCAGCCACGCCGATCGCGCCGCCGTCGAGCCCGACCTCGGCCTCGACTGTCGGATTGCCGCGAGAATCAAGAATCTCGCGAGCCGTTACATGCGTGATCAAAGTCATCGATAGTTTCCCTTTTAAACAGTTTTGGGCAGAAGCGGGACTGACGATGTCAAACGTCCGCCCGAACGCAACACAGTTTTCAAGTCTTCTCGGACGCTCTCCGGAATCGGCATCCGGTCGATTTTCGCCAGAGTACGATCCACATCGTAACTGGCCGAGTGAAGCGTGATCCCTTGATCCCAGACGGCCCAACACGACTTCGTCTCGCCTGTCTTGGGCTGGCCCAGGCTGCCCGGGTTCGCGACCACCGATGTTCCGGCAGGCCGAACAAATTGCGTGTGGGTGTGGCCTACCATCAGGAAATCGGCGCTGACACTGTCCATTTCCGGCTCCCACTGTGCTGAATTGGCGGGCATGTATTTATAAAGTGGATCCGAGGGAGCGGCATGGCAAAGAACGAACTTGGTTCCGTCCACGAGGCGCTCAGCGGTGAGCGGCAAGCTCGCCAAATATTGAACTTGCTCCGGGGAGAGTACGGATCTGGTGAATTTCATTGTCTCTTTCGCCATTTCCCGATACGGCGCGGAACACCGTGGATTCCGGTTGAATCCGATGGCATCGTCGTGGTTCCCTCTCACAACTAAGGTGGCGTGCGAATGTACGAAATCGATGACCGCTCCCGGCTCGGGTCCATAGTTCACCAGATCGCCCAGGACCCACAACTCGTCGTACGGTTCCTTCGCGGCTTTTTCCAGGAAGGCCGCAACCGATTCCATGTTCCCGTGAATGTCGGAGATGATGGCGATTCTCATGATGGATGAAGCTCGATTCGATCTGTATCCTGGCTCCTGCCGGCCAGAAGCTCCAGCCGAGCCAGGTCTGCTCTAATCTGCGGCGCGCTTTCACTGCTGGCAGAAACAAGTCCCTGAACCGTTGCCAGCAGTTCGTCCATTCTCTTGTCAGCCTCGCGCCGCAGCTCGAAGATCGCGGAATTAACGATCTCCTCCCATTGCGAGGTGAGCCGTGACAGGTTCTTGAACGTCTCGTCCTCGATTTTCCGTCTGAAACGGCTCAGTACCGGCCCGCGGAGAAGGGACATCGGTAAAACAGGCGAGAGCAGTTCCCAGTTGTGGTCGAATGCCTTACCGATGCTCACGTCGGGCATCTTCGGGGCCGACGGAACGATATCCGGCTCGGTGGTCTTCAGCGGGACTCCATACAGAGACAATGTCCGGTCAGACAAGCGGTCGCGAAAATTCTGGAGAACACGTTGATATTGGCGCTGCACGTCTGCAAGAGGTTGGATGAAATCGGTTCTCCTGGATGCGGAAAGCGCCTGGAGCTCGGCCGACAAGGCGTCGTGCAGCCAATCACTGAAAGCATCGATCATTTTGGCGAGCCCGCGCGGGAACCGATCCGCTTGGTCTTCGAACATCGCCAGCAGTCTCTGGCGGATCGCGCTCTCGCAAGGTGTTAGGGCGCGTTCGATGGCTACCCGCGTACCGGCAGCCGAATGCTGCGCGATTAGCCGAACTTCCAAGCGCGTGTCAGCGAGGGCTTCTTTCTCGGTCAGGAACTGCTGTTGGAGCCGTGAGCGCTCAGTGTCGAGCATCTCAGCAGATTTGAGCGTCAGGCAAATGTATTGCTCGCAGTCAGCGAGCAGCGTGTTGAGTTTGCGATCGGCAATAGCGTGCCGTTGCGTTGCGACATCTCCAGCGATCTTCTCCAGGAGATGCTCCTCGAAGTCGTGTTTCAGTTTCTCAGATCCGGGCCGCGTCGAATAGGGATAAATCGGTATGCTCTGGTTGAACCTTTCCGCAAGTTGACTGCGCACATAGCGGATCACTTCCTCCAACTGCACCGGTTCCAGGAGGTCAGCCTTCGTCAGCAGCACGACCACGCGAGGCGTATAGCGAAAGAGCAACTCGATCAGGGAAATGTCACGTTCCGAAAGCGGAGGATCGACTCCGATAGCAATCACGGCAATGTCAACTCTTGGCGCCCATCCGAGAGATGCCTCAGTGTTGTGCGCGAAAGCGCTCTCCAGTCCAGGAGTGTCGATGAACCGGAGATTGGGCCAGCGCGACAGTTGCGGAAGGCGCACAGTGACCGCATCCGCATGTTTACGATTCAGCGGGTTTTCGGCCTCTGTCACATACAGCCGAAGGTCGCAAATCGGAATCGGGGCTTCGCCGCCCCCCGTAAACCGGACAATGGCCTCGTCTCTTTCACCGAAGCCTACTTCGGTGATGACGGCTGTAACAGGGATGACTCCCATTGGAAGCACTTCTCGGCCGATCAGATGATTCAGGAAACTGCTCTTGCCGGCCTTAAACCGGCCCAGCACACCTATCTTCAGATCCTCGCGCTCATCACCCGCAGCCTTACAGATTTCCAGGAGAGGACGGATCGACGCAAGCTGATAACGCTCGGCCAACTCGGCCACCAGCGCGATCGCATCAGGCTTCTGGATCAAGCTGCACTTCCCCGGTCCCACAGAGTAGTGGTTCCTGAAACGAGTAGGTAATGTTTGGGAAAGTTTGTTCTCACACCGAGCTCCCAATCGCTGTTGGGAGCTCTATCCCTGCTCCCACAGTTGTGTCCAACTGCAGGAGTCATTGGTCGCGTCGCGACGTTAAGCGGACTCCACCGCTACCGGTCTGTTCGCCAACATAATAGCACCTTGACTCCGACGAGAGATATCTGCAGAATAGCCGGAGGCGTTGGGGTTCGCCTTTAACCGCCCTCCCCGGGCAGATGACTCCTACGAGGAATGTCCCTCGCAGGTGTCATTGGCCTGCGACTCCCATTCCTTCCGACAGCGATTTTGGGTTGAACGAGCGGTTGGCCAGAGTCACCCTCTGGAGCTGAGCCGCCCAGGAGGGAACTAATGGCAAATGGAAGGTTTCCAACTCCTCGAAGTGGGGGCTACGTTTGTCGCGAATGCAACCGGCTGATTTCGCGGGGTAATAGGTGCGCGATTGCGGCTGTGGATGGTCGATGCGACTGCGGACTTGAGCTGATCGCCATTCGGCCCGTGGCATTGACGTTCGGTGTTGGAGTCGCATGGGCTTGCCTCCTCATCTTCGATAGTGCCCTTGCTGCGCGGGTCGCACCTCAGCTGAAAGAGACCATCCTGAACGGGGGACTTGCGATTGGCGCGGCACTTGCCTGTAACCGAGCTTTTGACGCAAGTCGATACCGTAATCGACCCGAGCCCACAGCCTCCATCACGCGTCAAACCTTCGCCGAGGCCGCAGGGGCAATCTTCGCGTTCGTAATCGGCAGCCTGATTCTATTTCGTTGAAGGAATATGCCCGTAGATGCGGTTGTTGTTTTGAGGTCTTACCAAAGGCGCTTTATGATATGCTTCGGGCAGCGGTGGAGTTCGCTTAACCGCCGGAAGCGGCCAATAACTCCTACGGTGGTTACTGTAGGTGTGTGGGTCAACCAACCTCCCGCAGTAAGCCCGCAGCACAACTTGGATGATGGTTTCTGGTCTATGGGATCAGACTGCTTTTGCCACGACCGCATGGGCGCTGCACATCGGCTTCGAGAGAAGCGATGCAGGCAACTGGAAAACCAAGGAGTCTCATATGCTCTCTAAAGGTCCTGCGAAGAGAGTGACTATTTTCGTGAACGAGGACACCCGTCATGGAACAGAGCCGCTCTGGCGAGCCGTTTTCGACCTGCTAGTACACAAACGTGCGGCGGGAGCGAGCGTGACCCGGCCCTCAATGGGCTTCGGAAGCCATCGTCACGTTCATTCTCCCGATATGGAAGCGACGATGGAGCATCTTCCAGTTCGCATCGAGTTCGTGGACACCCCGGAGCGGGTGGAAGAACTGCTTCCTACTTTGTACGACCTCGTCACGGACGGAATGATCGATGTTCAGGACACCACAATCGTCAAGGTTGCCCAGAAAGAGAAGAAGCCTCAGGCGAAGGTGCCCCATAGCAGGACGGCCAGCACCGCTCGCCTCTTGCGAATCTTCCTCGGGGAGGCTGACAAATGGCACGGAGAGCCGCTCTACGATGCCATCGTGAAGAAGCTTCGGATGGAAGATATTGCCGGCGCAACCGTCTACAAAGCAATTCTCGGCTATGGCGCTAAAGGACACACGCACAAGGAGCAGAGTTTCCTTCATCTTTCCCATGACAGTCCGGTTATGATTTCGGTTGTCGATTCGGCCGCGAAAATCAAGCAAGCCATAGAAATTGTCGAAGGGATGTTGCTGGACGGATTGGTGGTCATTTCCGACGTGGACATCATTCGCTTGGCGCATCCTTCGCCCGTGATGGAGGTCGCAGATGCCGGAAACGCAGCCCGGTAAGCTTCTCCGCATACACGTGTCAGAGCATGACCGGTTTGACGGGAAGCCGCTCTACGAAGCGATAGTGCAGAAGTGCCGCGAGATGAAAATCGCTGGTGCGACTGTTTTCAAGGGACTGGAGGGCTACGGGCGAACCGCTGAAATCCACCGTGCCCACCTGATCGGGCACGATCAACCGATCTTGATTACGATTGTCGATTCGGAATCCCAGGTCCGCAAGCTGATTCCGATTCTCGATGACATGCTCGATACCGGACTCATGGCCGTTTCGGATGTCGAAGTAATGAGGTTTCAGAGAGGGTCACCCGACCAACACGCCTGACCGGCTGTCTCCGAAGGCTCTCGGCATGGCGAACTCAACCGGACTCAACGACCCGCAAAAGCACCATCTGCTTGCAAGTTGCCAATATGCGGATAAGCTGCTTTCGGAAGTAGAAGCAATTCTTCACGCTGATGATTCAAAATCGATCTTCCCCAAATACGCCGGCACTCTGGCGCCGGCCCAGGTGCGGGTGGTCGAAGACTACGTGGCTCGAATCCGTGCTCAAATTCTGCGAGCCCTGCAGAGCCAGGGCATCGCGATCCCCGAAGCGCCGTTCCCCACTATTCGTTCTCTTGGAGTCACGCTGACCTTTGCCGGCATCGCCCTCGAAGAGTGTACGGCGGCCAAAATGCGAGGTTACGGAGAGGTCCCGGCGGAGGTCGTTCCGGAGTTGAACGGCCTGGTGAACGAGATCAAGGCCATCCTGGATCAACTCAACGGCTATCTGGGTCAGAATCTGGAACAGGACCCGGGAGAGCGGCTGCGCCGCCTCCAGAAAACCGGAGACGAGATCGGGTTGCTGAAGAAACTTGAGCAGGTAATCTCGGAGCAGGGCTTGGTCGATTACCGCGACCGCCTGTCCGCGATCCTGGACCGGGCCGAATCGACGAGTTTCGAAATCGCGCTTTTCGGACGGGTTAGCTCGGGGAAATCCTCGCTCTTGAATCACATCGTTGGTTTCGACCTTCTGCCGGTGGGAGTCAATCCCATCACAGCGGTGCCAACTCGAATTGCTTTTGGACGCGAGCCCCGATTGCTGGTGCACATCGCAGGTCAGCGGCCCCAAATATTTGGAGTTGAGCGAATTCCGGAGTTCGTAACCGAGCGACAGAATCCATCCAACCGGCGACGGGTCGAGCGGCTGGTTGTTGAATTTCCGTCAGACCGACTGAAGGACGGTGTTGTGCTAGTCGATACGCCGGGCCTCGGATCTCTGGCCAGCGCTGGCGCAACCGAAACGCTGGCTTATCTGCCGCGTTGCGACCTGGGGGTGGTGCTGATTGACGCAGGTTCGACCCTCACATCGGAGGATCTCTCGACGCTTGAATCGCTCAACCAAGCCGCAATCGAGACTACCGTACTGCTGAGCAAAGCGGACCTTCTGGCGCGCGAGGATGTTGCACGCGCCGCGGAGTACATCGCGGAGCAGGTCCGAACGAACCTTCGACTTGATCTCTCCATCCATGCAGTCAGCATCAAGCCAGGGCTCGCGCAGCTCCTCGACAAATGGTTTGTGGATGAACTCGCGCCGCTCTATCAGCGGCACCGGGAGCTCACACAACAGTCTCTTCGCCGAAAAATTGGTGGGTTACGAGATTCCGTTGTCGCCACTCTTCGGGGACGTTTGGATCGATCCGCGCGTCCGCGCTCGTCCGTAAGACAACCAGGTCCGGAATTGGCCGAGGCCGAACGCCAGCTTCGACGCGTGACCGGTCGATTCGAAGATATCCGCGAACGCTGGTACCGCGACACGTTGAAGATTCGGGAATATACACCAAGGTTTCTGCATGAAGCGGCGACGCACATCATTGACACTTGGCGCGCTCAAAATTCCACGCTTCCGGTTACCTGGGACTCGCTGAGCGAACTCGCCACAACCCTGACTGCGGAAAAAGCAAAGCCGGTTCGCACGCTGTTCGAGGATCTGGCCCGCGAGCTTTCCGAGACGATACAAACCGTCTCTGCGTTGTTGGGAGACGAAAGCCATGCCGCGTCCGAAGAACTGGCATCGGTGGTTAAAGAAATGCCGAGGATAGATCTCGGGTCTGGCGAATTGAGCGTGAAGCGGCCGTGGATCATTAATATCAGCCCGCAGTTGGCCCGGAGAAAGGTCGAAAGGTTGTTGCGCGATTCGGCTGGTCAGCAACTCAAAGAGTCATTCGGAACCTTTGCAACCATGCTCGATGCATGGAGCCGTCGCATCTCCACGGAATTACAACTGAGGTTCAACAGCTACGCGGACTCACATCGGACGCAACTTGCTCGCCTCTCGGCAGGCACGAATGCTGGATCGGATACATCCGCGATTCGAGTCGCCCTCGCTGAACTTGACCAGCCAATCGAAGAAGACCGCGCTGACGCTGCCGACACCCCGATCGAGACGCGGAGATAGACGGTCGGATCGGTTTCTTTCCCATGTCGAAAGAGCAAAAGAGCAGCTGGCTCACTCGAAATGTTATCGCCATCGGGATGCTCAGCTTGTTTTCCGACATGGGGCACGAGCTTACAACGGCTGTGCTGCCGCTCTTCCTAGCCACCTTCGGTGGCGGAGCTTTGGCGCTCGGAACCATCGAGGGCGTTTCCGATGGTGCATCGAGCCTGGTGAAATTATGGATGTCGTACTATTCGGACCGCATCGGAAAGCGAAAGCCAATCCTCGCGGTTGGCTATCTGGCAACCGCGCTGATGGGCAGCTTTGCGTTTGTCACCGCTTGGTGGCAGTTTCTGGCGATTCGAACCGTGGGATGGATGGGCCGCGGGGCGCGGGGACCAGTTCGCGATGCGCTGCTCTCAGAAAGCGTCCCGGCAGACGTATACGGCCGGGCCTTCGGCTTTGAAGGTGCCATGGACACGCTCGGAGCGATCATCGGTCCTGCAATTGCGCTAGCGCTGGTCGGGATTTTGTCACTGCGCCATATTTTTCTGATCGCGTTTCTGCCAGGAGCCATTACGGTGTACATTGCGATTTTCGTGCTTCGGGATCGCCCGCGCGTCCTGCAAGTCTACAGGACGTTGCTGCAATCAGTTACCTCGCTACCGAAATCATTCCGCCGTTTAGTTGGCGCAGTCGGCATTTTCGGGCTTGGCAACTTTGCCCATACATTGTTGGTGCTTCACACGGTATCTATACTCACGCCGTCGCGCGGTAGCGTAGCCGCCCAACGGATCGGCCTTAGCTTGTACCTTTTGCACAATGTGCTCTACGCCGCAGTCTCGTATCCGGTGGGGGTTCTGGGCGACCGCCTCAACAAGCAATCAATTCTGGGCGTGGGGTACGCGCTATTCGGGATCCTTTGCCTAGGCTTTCTGGTAGCGGGTGCGAGCCTCCTATTGCTGACGTTCTTATTCGTGCTCGCCGGTATTTACATTGGAATTGTCGATGCCATGGAACGCGCGTTCACGGCTGATCTAATACCGCTTTCGCAACGTGGCACCGCGTATGGTTTGTTGGCCACTGCAAATTCCGTCGGTGATCTGTGCTCAAGCGTTGTGGTCGGATTTCTCTGGAGCCACGTCTCTACGGCTGCCGGCTTTCTCTACGGCGCTGTGCTCACGCTACTTGGCGCTGGGGCGCTCGTGACGATTCCGCGATGTGCGCCATTGAAACTAGAATCCGCACAGGCGCGGAGCGAACCCTCCGATTCGGCTGATTGAGGGATAGGAGATGAGCGAGCGGCCACACACCTCCGGTGCGGATAGCTCCAGCAGTCCACGCCGGAAGGTGGAATTCTGGATCGCCCGCCTGAATTCGCTGGTGGACGGCGAGGATGCGAGCCGCCAACTCGTGATTTTCGGAGATGCTGCGATCCCAGCCTTGCGCGATTTCCTTTTCTCCGGACGACCCAGCGGAATTTATCAGCCCCGACAATGGGCTGCTCAGGCGCTGGAGGTTTTGGGGGCTAAGGATGTCCTTCTTGAATACCTCGCACACGAGAATTATATTGCCGATCCAATTATTCGCGAGGGTGAAGATGCAGTACGGAACACGGCCGCACGCCTCATCGCCCGCTGGAAGACCGAGGATGTTTTCCAGACTCTGCTTTCGCTCAGCGAGAAGCGTCTCTTGCCAGGAGTGATCTTCGCACTGGGCGAGTTTCATCGGCCGGAGGCTTTGGCATTGCTGGACCGGGCGTTGGAAGATGATGTCGCGGGTCCATCGGCCGAGGAAGCATTGCTGAACTTTGGCCAAGCCGCTGCGGAGAAATTAGCCTCCTCCGCGCTTCGAAAGAGAATGAACCAGGAGCGGGAATCGCCCTCTAGTCTGCGCCGCAGGCGCGCGGCAGTAAGGATTCTCGCGGATACTGGGCTGGGTAACCAAGCTTGGGATTCATTGCGCGCGCTGCTCGATGAGCACGATCCGGAAATTGTCGTACACGCCGCGAAGGTTGCGGTGGCTGCCGGTTCGGAAAGTGAAAAGAAGGTGACGGTGGGCGCCCTACTGCGGGTGCTACCCGAGGCTCCGTGGTACTTACGGGAAGACTTGGCCAACTTCATTAAGTCGCTCTACGCCTTTGGCGCGAACCAAATTGAGCAGGAGATCGTTCGGCGTATGGCACAGCCATCGCATGTCCGAGCCGCGGACGGCGTTCTCATCCTCCTGCTTCGCGTTCGAGCCCATAGGGGTACCGCCGATTGACTCTGTAGGCTTAGCCGATGAACGGGGTGCTTGCGACGCCCCTTGACCTGTGCTTGAATTAGGTTGGCAATGGAGTTTGCCGTCCCAGTTCCCGACTGGGAAAACTGCCGCGTATGCGGCTGATGACTCCTCCCTGAGACCGAAAGCGTGGAGCTGAAGGATCTGCAATGGGGGGAGCGGCAAAAAAACATCGAACTGTAGCCGGTCAGGGAAGACTTGCTTCGGCATCTTCCCTTGGGCAAACCCACGGAGGCGTTCGATGATCCGAACGATCTCCTATAACGTCGTGCAGGTCTTATTCGTCATGGCGTTTGCACCTTTATATGCTGGCGTGCTCTCGCGTCTGAAGGAGATTATTCAAAGCAGACGGGGGCCAAGCATCCTTCAACCTTATCGAGACATCTGGAAGCTATTTCACAAGGATCAGATCCTTTCCGAGGAGACGACTTGGATCTATCGCCTGACACCTTATCTTGTCTTCATCGTTCCCATGTTTGTAGCGATCCTGATCCCAGTACTCACGGATTACCCGCTCATTTTTGCATTCATGGGCGACATGCTCGCCGGCGGCTTCTTCCTGGCACTAGGTGGATTCTTCGCGGCGCTCGCGGCCGTCGACACAGGGAACCCCTATGGACCAATGGGCGCGAGCCGAACACGCATGGTGGGCTTTCTCGCGGAACCCGTGTTCATGATCGTCTTCTTTACTGTTTCCTTCGTCGCTCAATCGACCATCCCGTTCAT
Organism: Bryobacteraceae bacterium; assembly: GCA_030037375.1. Lineage (GTDB taxonomy): Bacteria > Acidobacteriota > Terriglobia > Bryobacterales > Bryobacteraceae > Palsa-187. Next base: position 15,525 of record JASHRP010000117.1, read on the forward strand.
CGTCCAGCAGAAATGGGTCGCCAATCCGGCAGCGTTCTTCTCGCCGGCACACATCCTTTTGCTGATCGCGTTTTTGATGCTGATCCTGGCAGAAGGCGGGAAGATTCCCGTCGACAACCCAACGGGCCATTTCGAGCTCGCCATGATCGATGAGTCGAAAGGATTGGAATTCTCCGGGCGCGGCGCCGCCTTGATGAAATGGGGCGGACAGATGAAGTTCCTCATACTGGCGTGCATTTTCCTGAACGTGTTGGTAGCGCCGTGGGGATTGGCGGATAGTCAAGCGCCTTTGGTTGTACTCGCCGCTGTTCCGCTGATCCTCGTCAAGGTTCTTCTATTTGCGATCGCGCTCGTAGTGATCGAGTCGTCGCTGGCTAAGTTGCGGTTGTTCCGGATCAGCGAATTTCTGGGAGCCGCATTCATTATCGCCGTGGCCGCGATGGTCACGAGCGTATTTCCTGGAGCCTGACCTATGTCCGACGTGCGGGTCTCGGTACCGGAAGCGCTCAACACGCTGAGCGCCGGACTCGTTCTCATCTCCGCATTCGCCATGGTCGCCACCCGGCAAGTGCAGGGAGTGGTGCGATTCTTCGTGATTCAATCTCTGCTTCTGTCAGCCTCCTGCTTCTTGCTCGGCTACAGCCGCAGTTCGGAACATCTCTGGACTTTGGGTGGCATCACGCTGGCCGCGAAGGTGATCGCCATTCCTTTGATCCTGAGGCGCCTTCTCCCTGGAGAGTACTATGAACGGCGCGAGATCTCCCAGGCGGTCAATATTCCGGCATCGCTTTTGATTTCATTGATCCTGGTGGTCGTGTCCGAGTTTCTCGTTGGTCCGGTGGCGGCTGGGAGCGCAGATCCGGTGATTCGCACGAACCTGCCGATTGGCCTGGCCGGCGTCTTGATCGGGGCGTATTCTCTGATTGCTCGCCGCGAAGCGATTCCCCAGTTGATCGGAGTCCTCGCGATGGAGAATGGAGCGTTCTTTGCCGGAATTGCGATCGCGAATGAACTTCCCCTGATCGCTGAATTGGGAGTCGCGGTGGGTGTGATGCTGATCGCGATCGTGATTGGACTTCTCACCCGAAATATTCGTCAGAAGTTGGGAACCACCGAGGCGGCGACGCTGAGCGAACTGAGGGAGGAGGCGACGACATGGCGCTGAATGCTATGGTGTTGAATTCGGTCGTCGCGATTCCTCTCCTTGCGGCCTTGCTTTGTTGGCTGCCTCCGCTCCGGAGCAAGGCGTGGGCCGTCACCGTGATATCGGCTTGGATCGTTCTGCCGCTCACGTTTTTCGTAGTCGCGAATGTGTTGACCGGGAGCAGAGTCATCGGCGTGCCGGAGTGGATCGAAGTGGACGCGTTAGGCGCACTTGTACTCGCGCTTGTCGGCCTTGTCGCAGCGCTTGCGGCCATCTTTGCCGGTGGGTACATGCGACGGCGGGAGCACGACCAATCTCGTCTGTGGTGGTTTTACTGCAATTACAATCTTTTCGTCTTCGCGCTGCTCTTTGTTCCTGCACTCGCGGAACCCAACCTGGTGTGGGTGGGAGTGGAGCTGATTACGCTTTTCGCTGTTCTGTTAGTCGGCTACGAAAAGACCACCGGGGCTCTTGAAGCCGCTTGGAAGTATGCGTTGCTTACGATGATGGGCGCTCCCATCTCGCTCCTCGGGTTTTTCGTGCTGTTTTGGGCATATCGCTCCGCTGGCGGTGGATTTCCAGAAACCTGGGACGGAATCAGAGCCCTCGCTCCTTCCATGGACCCGACTTTGCTACGGCTTTCATTTCTGTTGGTCTTCGTAGGCTTCGGAGCGAAGGCCGGCTTGGCTCCGGTACACACGTGGCTGCCGGACGCGCACAGCCAAGCCCCCTCGCCGGTTTGCGCGGTCCTCTCAGGAGTGAAAACGACTGTGCCTCTCTATGCAATCCTACGGTTGCTCTCAATTATCCTAGCCTCGCCTGCTGCGCGAATAGGGAATTGGATGATTGTGCTCGGGCTGGTTTCCGTTGGCATAGCCGCGTTTCTGCTCCTTCAGGTTCGGGACTACAAGCGGATGTTCGCGTATTCGACCGTGGAACACATGGGGATCATCCTGACGGCCGCCGGATTGGCAACCAGCGCATCGGATTTTGGTGCGGTCTCCCAAATGATGAATCACGCAATCACCAAATCGCTATGCTTCTACGTGGCGGGCGCAGTCCTACTGACTTTGAGTACACGCGAGATCAAATCCATCCGGGGATTACTCCAAGTTTCACCCTTTGACGGAACCGCTTTGTTGTTTTGCGCTTTCGCGATTGCCGGCGCTCCGCCATTTCCCATCTTCCTCAGTGAATTCTCCATTCTCTCCGCGGGAATTCGCGGGGGCCAACACGCCACCGTTGCTATCTTGGCCGCGCTCATCGTGATCGCCTTCATCGCGATCCTTTGGAACGTCAATCGCATGGTGTTTGGACGCGCTGGTAAACACGACTCCGTCGAAGGTCTGCCAACCAGTTGTCGCGTAGCGGTATTCGGAGCCTCGGTTCCGGTCATCCTGCTAGGCGTTTACATCCCGGCGCCTGTCCACGAGCTTCTGCGGCTGGCTGCGCAGCAGTTAGGAGGTCAATAAAATGATCACGACGCCCATCTCGACCCCTGGCAGGAGTATTTCATTCTTGGGCTCGGACGTGGCCGCGCGGTTCGATTGTGCTATCGAGTTATCCGAAGGCCCTGGCGAGGACACCCTCGTCGTCGTAAAGCGTGCTAGTACTCTCCCGATCCTCTGCAAATACCTCTTCTGGGAGGCAGGATGCTCATTTTGCGGAGTGGTCGTCGAAGAACACAACGACCAATGGAGGCTGCTTTATCTCTTTCTCTTACCCGGCGCGGGGTGGATTCGGGTGTCTCTCACGTTGCCGATCGAAACCCGAACACTGCCTAGCATCAGCGCGGAGGTTCACGCAGCGGATTGGTACGAAAGGGAAGCAGAGGATCTTTTCGGACTGCGCTTCGAGGGCCATCCGAGACTCGGCGACTTCATACTTC
>JASHRP010000118.1 GCA_030037375.1 Bryobacteraceae bacterium
TCCGGGTTGCCCTCGCGATAAATCTCCGAGGCTCCGTCCCGCTGATCGAACTTGGTGAGTTGGGCCAGCGAGACGCGTTCGCCGGACGGCGACAAAAGCCGGATATTTTCGATCGCTTCCCGGGTGGTGCGGTATTCGGGAAGATAGCGCAACACCAGGTCATAGCGTGCTTCGCCTTGGAGCACCTGGGTGAGGGCATTGCCTCCAACCGCCGTCTGGACCGCGTCCTGCACGTCGGCGACGTTGATTTGATACCGCGCGGCGGCGTCGCGGTCGACGGCAAAGTAATCGTTGGGCTGGCCCAGCACCTGGAAGACGCCTAAATCGGCGATGCCTTTAATCCCGCGCATGATGGCGACCGCCTGGTTGGCTTTCTCCTCGAGGACCTTCAAATCGTCCCCGTAAAGCTTCGTGGCAAGCTGGCCCTTGACCCCGCTGACCGCTTCCTCCATGTTGTCGGCGATGGGCTGCGAAAAATTCCAGATCACGCCCGGAATTTTTTCGAGCTCATGATTCATGGCCGCGACGACTTCGTTCTTGTTCTGGTGGAACGCGGGGCGCCACTCCTCTTTCGGCTTCAGGTCGACGAAATATTCGGTGTTGAAGAAGCTGGTGGTGTCGGTTCCGTCATCGGGACGGCCGGTCTGGCTGGTGCACTGAATCACTTCAGGGAAAGAGCAGAGGACCAGGCGGGCCTCGTTCGAAAGCCGGATGCCTTCCGTCGGTCCGGTGCTGGGCGCCAGCGTTCCGCGCACCCACAAGGAACCTTCGTCCAAGTGTGGCAAGAACTCCGATCCGATCACTCCGCCGAGCCATAAAAAGATCGCCACGCCTAGTCCGGCCACACCGACCGCAACTGTTACCCAGCGGAGGCGGATTGCCGACCGAACGGCGCCGCGGTAACGAACTGTCAGCCAGCTCATGATCGGGTTGTGCCATTCGCGCGTGCCCTTGGGGAAAAAGATGCTCGCCAGAACGGGCGCGACGAGCATGGAGAACGTCAGAGCGCCGAGCAAAGCGAACGCGACGGTCCACGCCATGGGCTTGAACAAGCGCCCCTCAACGGCTTGCAGCGTGAAGATCGGCATGTAGGCGGTGATGATGATGCCGATGGCGTAGAACACGGGCCGCTGAACCTCGTGCGCCGCTTCGGAGATTTTTTCCCGAGGCGTACGTTGATCGCCGTCGCGGCGATGGCCCAGATGCCGGATGATGTTTTCGACCATGACCACCGCGCCGTCCACCACCATTCCGAAGTCCAGCGCGCCCAGCGAAAGCAGATTGGCGGGAATGCCTTTGAAGCTCAGGCACGTCGCCGCGAAAAGCAGCGCGAATGGAATGGTAAGCGCAACGATGATGGCCCCGCGAACGTTGCCCAGGAACATGAACAGGATCACAACCACCAGGAAGATCCCCTCGGTAAGGTTCCGTAGGACCGTGTGCGTGGTGAAGTGCACCAGATCGCTCCGGTCGATGAAGGGCACCACCTTGACGCCTGGCGGCAGAATGACGTCGTTGAGCTCTTTGACCTTCGCCTGGATTCCTCGAAGCGCTGCGTCCGCGTTCGCGCCCTTTCTAAGCAGCACGATCCCGGAAACCACATCGTCGTTGTCGACGATTTTTCCGTCCTCGTGGCGGATCGCGCGGGCAAACTGGCCGAGACGAATCTTGGGACCCTGGGACACCACGGCGATATCCTTCACGCGCAGGGGCGTGCCGGTCTTGGTCATGAGGACTGTGTTCGCGATGTCGTTGATGTTTCTGACCAGTCCCACTTCGCTGACGTTGATCTGCTGAAGGCCGGCCTCGATGAAGCTCCCGCCGGCGTTAGCGTTATTGTTGGTGAGCTGCTGCTCGATCTGTCCCAAGCTCAAGCCGTATGCGACCAGCTTGTTGGGATCGACTCGAACCTGATATTCCCGCGTGGGGCCCCCGAAGCTCGCCACGTCGACGACATTGGTTACCGCCTTGAAATTTTTCTCGACGGTCCAGTCTTCGATCGATTTCAGATCCATCACGTCATAGTTTGGATTGCTGCTATGAAGAGTGAAAAAATAAATCTGTCCGACCGGACTCCAGTCGGTGCCGATCTGCGGTTGTACGTTGGGCGGCAGAGTGACTTGCGATAAACGCTCCAGGACACGCTCGCGATTCCACGCGTTTTCCTCTTCGTCATCGAAAATAAGCTTTAGGTCGGAGAGGCCGAACAGGGAGAACGACCGCAGGTGAGTCACGTGCGGCACGCCGTTCATCACGATTTCGAGAGGGATGGTGACCTGCTGCTCTATCTGCTCCGCGGAGATACCCGGCCATTGGGTGATGATCTCCACGTAGTTGTTGGCGACATCCGGGTATGCCTCGACGGGTAGGTTGTGGAAGGAATATGCGCCCCAGCCGAAGAGCAGGAGCGCTGCCGCCAGAATCAGGAGACGGTTGTGGAGTGCAAAGTCGACAAGCTTGTTGATCATTCAGGAGGGTCCGTACAGGCGGACTCCAGGGTCCGCATAGCCGGAGTCTAACTGCTTCGGCGCGAGACTTCCAGATATCTTGTTTCCAGCCTGTGGAGCCTTTCGATAATCGACCGACGGGCCCTCGGGAGGCCGCTGGATTCGCGGAGCTAGAACAATAAATCAGCTATCCAGCCAATCGATCGTTCGATTGCGCGTTCGATTGCGCCTTCACGCCTCCTCTAGGTTTATAAAAGATTTCTGTATTGTTCCAAAGCTACACGAACCAGTTGGCTCCGTGTCCGGACGCCGGCCTTTGTAAACAATTGTTGAAGCGTGTTTTTGACGCCGCTCTCTGAAAGATTCATGCGCGCCGCGATTTCCTTGTTGGCAAGGCCCTGCACCAAATAGCGAAGTACATCCGTCTCGCGTGT
>JASHRP010000119.1 GCA_030037375.1 Bryobacteraceae bacterium
AAACAGCTCTCGATAAGCCTGAAGCCGCTTAGGGTTTCCCGAGCTCTTCGAGTAAGGAGCGCTTTTCAGGCGTTTCTTTGGCGTTGTCCAGGATCGAGCGGAGCCATTGCTTCGCGTCCGCGTCGGAACCGGCCGCGACCTTCTGAAGGCCCGGAAGCGCGTACGCCAACAATTGTTCGTTGCTCGGTTCGCGATCCCCGATTCCGGCGAGCACCTCGAAATCCTCCGGAGGGATCGCTGTCCGGCGGTCGAGTCCCGAATAGGCCTTACTGAGGATAAATTGTTTTCCCGCCCTGGGACGGTCGTAAATGCCAACGTAAATGGCCTCGAAATCGAAACCCGGTCCGAGAAAATCGACGTCCAGCACCAAATCGATCGTCTCCACACCGGCTGACTGGGTAAGGGCCGTGCGCGCGGAAACCGTCCGGCCCACATTTTCCTTTACCTGGTGCTCATTGCGGTTAGCGGTAAACGAGAAGATCGGCTCCAGTTCCGGCTCAGTCAGATCGAACCAATCCTCGACCTCCTCCGTAAAATCGGCGCCGGGCTGAGAACAATCGCTCGATATTTTGAGAATCGGTCTTCCGTCCACCTGGACGATCTCATGCCGGCGCGGATAACCATTGAACACTGCCCGGCGTTCGCCGGCGAAGCGCCAGTTTCCGTTGGCTTCGTGGAAGTAGCGCAGATAAACGTCGTTGACATTAAGCTGAGCGCCCTGGACGATCACGATTACCTGGTCTGGATTCCATACGGAGACGATCTCAGCGGAGCACGGATTGTCTTTCGTCTCCCCGCAAGGCGGGTCCTTCATCTGAGGGTCCTTCCCGCCGAGAGCATTCCACAATGCATTCCAGTCGAAGACCTGATGCGTCCGGATGTACATGGCAAACTTCAGCGGGTCCTTCGCCGCGACGGCGATATCGGACTGATTTGCGCTTTGCGCGGCAGCGATTGACGAAAGCAGCAACGCCGCGGCGAAGCGAGACATTGAGGCTATTATCCTCGAAGTCGAGGCTCTTCCGCTCGGGTATTAGGACAGGCTGGGTTGAGGAATGGGTTGAGGCATGGGCTCGGGAACGGGTTCCAAGCCCGGCCCTGCGGCTGGCGGTTTTTGGGCCTGCATCAAGGCCTCTGCCGCCTTGGGTGAAAGCGGCCGGTGAAGGAAGAATCCCTGGCTGACATCGCATCCCAAAGAGCGCAGAATCGCCAGTTGTCGCTCAGTCTCAACGCCCTCCGCCACCACGGTCAAGCGCAGATTGTGCGCCAGTCCGATGATGCCTCGCACCAACGTCGCCGAATCGCCGGAGATTCGTTCCAGATCTTTGACGAAGGACCGGTCCACTTTGACGCAGTCCACCGGCAGCGTCCGTAGTTGATTCAGCGAGGAATAACCGGTGCCGAAGTCGTCTATGGCGAAGGTGATCCCCAGCGAACGCAGGCGGCCGATCAGGTCGACCGCGGATTCAAGGTTCCCGACCAGCTCGGTCTCCGTGACCTCGATTTCCAGCTTGTGGGAGGGGAATCCGGTTTCGTTCAAGACGGAGTGAATCATATCGGCGAAGCCCGGATCGGCGAATTGGAGTCCGCTCGCGTTGACGGCAATGCGCGGCACATCCAAGCCAGCCTTCAGCCACTCGGCTCCAGTGCGGCATGCAGTCCGCGTCACCCATTCCCCGATCCTGAGGATCAAGCCAGCTTCCTCGGCGATGGGAATGAACTCGGCCGGAGAAATCTTGCCGAGCTTTCGGTTGTTCCAGCGCAGCAGCGCCTCGAATCCTTCCAACTCGTCCCGGCGTCCGATCAGGGGTTGAAACATCAGACTGAGCTCGTCGTTGTCGATGGCATTTCGAAGCTCCTGCTCGATTTCCAGCCGCCGGCTCAATGAATCCCCCAACTCCTGATCGAACATGAGGTAGGTGTCGCGGCCCATGCGCTTGGCTTGATACATGGCCAGATCGGCATTGCGCATCAGCCCGGCCGGATCCGAACCATGTTCTGGAAAGACGCTTACGCCGGCGCTGGCGGAAGTGGTCACGTCGTGCCCGTTCGCTTGAACAGGGACGCGCATATTCTTGATAATCTTTGCCGCGATGGTGTGCGCGTCGGCGCTGCTATCCAAATCGCCGGCCAGCACCACGAATTCGTCGCCGCCCACGCGTGCCGCGGTATCGCTTTCGCGGAGCGATCTTCTGAGACGCCGCGCGAATTCGCCCAGCAGCTCATCACCGGTGCGGTGGCCCAGGCTGTCGTTGACTTGCTTGAAGCGGTCCAGGTCGAACCACATCACCGCGACCTTCGTATTGTTGCGCTGGGCTCTCAAGATGGCCTGCTGCAGGCGGTCCTGGAAGAGGAGACGGTTCGGTAGCCCGGTCAGTACGTCGTGCTGGGCCTGGAACGCAAGGCGATCGTAGAGAAGCGTGTTCTCTATCGCCACCGAGGCTAGCTGGGTCATCTGCGTGCACACGCCTTGCGACCGGGGCTCCGCATTCGGCGGAGCGAAGATCACCAGCAACCCGATCGCGTCTCCGGCTACGTTGTGCAAAGGGAAGATCCGCTCCTTCAAACCGGCTCGGTAGGCCATGCCGGCGATACTCCGGCGCGTGCCGCTGTCCAGATCCAGACGGCCCTGGTCGAGCTCGAATGATTGAGATCGCACTTTATCGGTCAACTGCTGCGGAAGTCCGGAACTCACTTGATATAACAGCCTATCGCCACAGTTGCTCCAGATCGCCGCGCCGGCGTTTGGCTGGCACCAACGCGGCAGTTCCGCGATCGCGGTCAGCGTCTCGGTTAGCGGGGCATGGGCCACTACCATGCCTAGAATCGCGAGTCTGCGCTCATCCAACTCCTGGGCGTGCTCCAAACTCTGGTTGCTGGAGGCCAGCGCGCGCACGGCACCGGCGCGTGAGCGGTTCAGGCGCAGCAGCGCCACAACGATCGAATACGTCGCTACGACGAAGAAGGCGAGGCCCAAGATGCATTTGTGAAGAGTCCGGTCGACCTGCGCAGATCGCGCTCGCGCATGTTCTTCGAGTGCATGCTTCAAGGCGTGCAGGTTTTGCAGCGCGGCCGCGAATGCCCGATTGCCCTCTCGCTGGTCCAAATTGATGGCGGTCTTGGTATCGCCGACGAGGATCCCCGCGATCACGGAGTCCCGTGTCTGCGCATACCGGTCCCACGAGGATTCGAATTCGCCAATCGGGCCGGTAATGCTGTCTTCGGCGCGCAGCGCCCGGAGGCGCTGAATCGTGGCTCGGGAAGCCCGGTCGGCCTCGCGCGCGGCATCCACGAAGGGAAGTTGCTGGTTGGGATCGTCGCTGCCCAAAGCGTAAAGGTAAGCCCGCCGGCTCTCCTGAATTTGAAATTCCAGGTCGCCCTCAATTTGCGAGCCGATGGTATCCAAACGGTAAAGATCCTGGGATCGTACCATTGCCCGCCGCAGCTCGACCACTCCAATCACTGAGCCGGCGATTCCGGCCGCGGCAAGTACAGACAGCGGCAAGACTTTCATCCAGCGTTTCATTTCAGCCGGTATCCTTCCTGTCCCGGCGCGAGTCCGTCGATCTTCAGCGGCCGCAGTTCGCGGCATTCCGGCACGGAAATCGAACCCAATTCAATGAGAGCCAACGCCCCCGGAACATTGAATACGAATTTGCAAGCGGAAGCATCGGAGGTCAGAACACGCACAATCGCCGCCTCCTGTCCCATGAACTCGAGGTTTTCGAGGCTGCGCTTGTAGTCCGGCCAACTGGTCTTGAGTAAGTGGTCCATCAGGAACCGGCTGACGCTGCTGCCGTGCTCGCGCTGCGCCAGCACGATCCTGCTTTGGTTCGGCCAGTGAGTGACGCTTCCCGCGAACATCGCGCGCAGGTCCGCGGCGCTCAGATTGACCGTCGGATTCGACGGATGCACCACCACGGCGAACGGCTGCGCCGGAGCGGGCGACGCCGCCGAGCACAGCAAGGCCGCGAACAGGCCGCAGTGTATATGGAGTGTCATTGTCATGCCGGTTCAGAATGCGAAGGCGATCTGCGCGCCCAATTGGTAGTAATGGGGAACGCCCCAATCGGCTTCATGTCCGCCCTCCAGTTTGATCGCGACGTGCTCATTCCAGTCGTAACGGACTCCGGCGGTGTACATGTTCCGCCACGTTGCAACCGTGGAAACGAGGTTGAGGAAAAGTGGATCCGCATGGACGCTGAGCTTCTCCACCCGCGCGTAAGGCCCCCAGTTAGGACCGATTCGATATCCGATCTGAGAGTAGAAGCCCGAGAAGGTGGCAGTCGCGTTGGCGGGCCCGTAGCACAGTGAAGCCGCGATGCCCTCGTTAAGAAACTCAAAACGATTCGCCACATATACGACGTGCGCCATGACGCCCTGGCGGTCCGTCGTCAGGCCGGGCACTGGGGCGAAGCGGTCGTGATAGTCCGAGACGCCGATTTCAAGGCCGGGGACCGCCCGTGGACGCGCAAAGAGAGCGATGTTGACGGCATCGTGCCCCGTGGGAGTTGCGCCTGCGGTTCCCCACGTTCGCGCATTTCCGGTCTCCGCCACGTAATGCAATCCCAGGCTCCCGGACGGGATGAGTCCGGAAGCGCTGATCCCGGTGGTGTGCAGCGGAAGAATGCCGCCGTCTTCCTCGAAGGCGAACATGCGGGGACGGCTGATTGCGGTCTGGAACCACGCGCCGCGCAAATAAGCCGTGGAGTAATAGCCGATGGCCGTTCGATACTGCCCTGCCTCCAGCTTCAAGTAATCGCTCACTCGGTATTGCAGAAGCAAGCGTTCGACGTTCACCGGCACGTTCGATACGGAAGTGGCTCCGTCCGTATCGACCACGATTTCGCTCAGCGCTGACAAGCGCGGCGAGATCGTAGCCGTGCCGAATAGCACGATCTCTCCGATGTCAAAGCGGGCCGGCTCGCTTGGATTGTCTTCCCGTAGATAATCCACGTCGGCATAGGCGTGAAAACGAAACGCATCATGGAATGTTCCCTGCTGGGGCGCTGAGTCGGTAGCAGGCGGAGTGTCCGTGGAGTCCGGTGCAGGCGACGGTTGATCTTGACCAAAGCTGAGTACCCCAAGGGCCATAATGAGGCTGGCGCCGCACAGCGCTCTGGGCACGGTTCCCATGAAAACCGCATCGGCGACTGCTCCGGTTTCTTTGGAGAAATCCCCGCTATACCCCCAGCTAGGGGGATTGGATACCCGCAATAGACCTACCCCCTATTCCTTAAGGGAGTGTGGAGAAAACACAGATTTAGACGGTAGAGTTTATGTTTAGCAATCGCACTAAGAGTTAGAGCGCACGGCATGCGCGGAGGTCGGAGACTGTCATGCTTTCAGGCTCGGAGACGAGACATATGCTTGTGGGGCAATCCCCGCGAGCTCGCCAAGTGTTGCGGTTAATCGACAAGTTGGGCAGTTGCCGGTGGCCGGCTCTGCTGCTGGGCGAGACCGGGACCGGCAAAGAGGTGGTGGCCAGGGAGATCCATAGCCGCAACAATGAGGGTCCGTTTGTGACCATCGACTGCTCCTCAATGGTCGGCCCGCTGATGGAAAGCGAGCTGTTCGGCCACGTAAAAGGAGCGTTCACCGGGGCGGCGACGGCCAAGCTCGGGCTAATTGAGGCGGCGAACGGCGGCACGGCGTTCTTCGACGAAATCGGGGAATTGCCGCTGGATCTTCAAGCCAAGTTATTGAGGGTGTTGCAAGAAAAGGAGTTTCGTCCGCTGGGATCGTTAATTACGCGGCGCTCGGATTTCCGGATCATCGCCGCCACCAACCGGGATTTGGCCAAGGAGGTCGAGAAAGGCGCTTTCCGCCGGGATCTGTTTTTCCGGCTGAACGTAATCAACATTCGTCTCTCACCGCTGCGAGAACGGACAGAGGATATCCCCGCTCTGATCAATCACTTCCTTGAGCGAGCCGGTGGAAGCCATCGGCTGACCTCGGAAGTGATGGAGGTACTGCTGTCCTACCATTGGCCGGGCAATGTGAGGGAATTGGAGAACTGCATTCAGCACATGGTGGCCATCAACTCGGGTCCGCTGCTGCATGTGGCGGATTTGCCATCGGCGCTACAGAATCATCTGATCCAAAAGAAATCGCAATACTTGACTGCCGCCGCAGCGACCGGAGCGTCCACCTCGGAATCATCCTGGAGTGAGCCCGCACCGGAGGGCGAAGTTCAAGCGCAACGCTTGCCGGCCGTGATTCCTCTTATAGAACTGGAGCGGCGTGCGATTGCGAATGCGCTCGAATACACGAAAGGAGATCGTGCCGTTGCGGCACACCTCCTGGGCATTGGCCGGACAACTCTTTATCGCAAATTGAAGGAGTACAAGCTTGCCGGCTGAGAGTCCAGGCTCGGGGCGGGCACTAATCTACGTATGAACCTCCGCGTCCTCATGATTCAATCCGAACCGGAGGAGTTGCTCTTCCTTCAGGACGTAATTCGGGAACTTGAAGAGCAGCGATGGCTGGGGGAGTGGTCCCGGATTGAGACTTACTCCGCGGCGACCTGGGCGGAAGCTGAGCGGATTCTGGCGACAAGCTCGCCTCACACCGTTCTTCTCGATCTGGACTTGGAAGAAAAAGGAGGGATCGAGACGTTCCGTCTGGCGCAAGCGGCCGCGCCGGATGTTCCCCTGATCCTGCTTGTTCAGCCAAGCGATGAAGCCTTGGCTTCGAAGCTGATTTTGGAAGGGGCCGAGGATTTTCTAATTAAGAAGGAGATCGATTGCGCCCCTCTGGCGCACGCTCTCCGCAACGCGGTGGGACGGCACAAGCGGCTGGCTGCTCTGCGCGCGGCAGCGCTAACCGACTCCCTCACCGGTTTGTTAAACCACGCCGGCTTCTTCGCGGCCGCTTCGCGCGACCGCAAGCTGGCGGAGCGGCTCCGCAGGCGCTGGATGCTATTGGTGGCGGAGCCAAAGAATCTGGCCGAGATCGTTCGAGCCTTTGGAGACCAACGCCGGGACTTGGAGTTGGTGGAAGCCGCGGACCATTTGCGCACCATCGCAGGGCCCGCCGACTTACTGGGCCGGATCGACGCAGGGCGTTTCGGAATGGGCGTCTTCGACTCCAATGTGGAATCGGCTGAGGAAGCTTGGGTCCGAATTCGAGCTGCGGCCGCGGAGCGGCGAATCGATATCGGCGCATCATTTTACGACCATGACCGGCCGCTCAGCCTGGACGCCATGCTCGAACTGGCGCTGTCGGACCTTCCGCCGAAGCGCGCGCTACCGGCTCAAGGGCAGGTCAGTATAGTAGGGGCTGCATAAGCCTCTAAGCGAAGGGCACGTGCGACCATAAGAGTCGAGTGCCCATCGGACTCGACGCGACCTACAGCCTCGGACGAAATCCGTCGGGGGTCGCGGTTTATTCCCGGGAAATCCTGTTTGGATTAGCCCGAGCGCACCCGGAGGAAAGTTTCCGGTTTTATTACCGTGCTCACCGGCTCTTGCGCTCCTTCCGGGAACGGCTTCCCTCGAACGTCTCCCGACGAATCTTGCGTGGCGCTCCGGAAACGCCGATTTTCCACGCGCTCAATCAACGCGTCGATGCCCGGGCGAAGCGGACGGTCGCGACGTTCCACGACCTGTTCGTGATGACCGCTGAGTACTCGTCGCCCGAATTTCGCGCCCGCTTTACTGAACAGGCGAAGCTGGCCGCTGAGCGCAGCGACTTGATTATCGCCGTCTCCCGGTTCACCGCCGGGCAGGTTGAGGGACTGCTAGGCGTAGAACCATCGCGAATTCGCGTGATTCGGCACGGCACACGAGCGCCGCGGCGAGACGCAACAGCCATCCGGGAGAATCTGGTCCTGACAGTGGGCGCGGTGCAAAAACGGAAAAATATCGCCCGGCTTGTCAAGGCCTTTGAGAGATTGCCCCAGGGCTGGAAGCTTGCGATCGCGGGCGCGGCGGAGGGTTATGGCGCGGCTCAAGAATTAGAAGCGGTGGGAGCAAGTCCGCGCCGCGCCGATATCGAAGTTCTGGGCTATGTGCCTGATGCGGCGATCGAAGAGCTGTACGCCCGTGCCCGGATTTTTGCTTTTCCCTCTCTCGACGAAGGTTTTGGAATGCCCCTCTTGGATGCGATGGCGCGAGGGGTTCCGGTAGTTGCGTCGCGCAGGTCGGCTGTTGCTGAGGTCGCGGGCGAGGCCGCAATGCTAGTCGATCCAGAGAATTACGATGAGTTGAGCTCCGCATTGGCTAAGCTCGCCTCAGATGACGCGCTCCGCGAGGATTTGGCTCGGCGCGGGCTCGATCGCGCGGCAGGGTTCACCTGGGAATCCGCGGTGGAAAAAACCTGGAAGGTTTACGAAGAGCTGCGGTGAACGTGGTCCTGTTCCCGATCGCGCAAGGTCGCGGCCTCTTGTTCGGCCGCGCGCTTGATCTGAATCAGGTCGGCCTCCTCGATCCATAGCGCGATGAAACCGGCCACCATCAGCGGCAGCGTGACGATGCCCCACAGCACCAGCGAGAACCGGCCGGATTCGTCCGGCACGACGTTGAAAACCCGATCCAGAACCTCCTTGGTCAAGAACTGGAACAGGCCGAGATTCCCGGGCGCCTGCGGGACGATTCCGCCCAGGCGAAGAATCACCATCAGTGCGAACGCTTCCATCAAGCCGAGATCGAAGCCGTAGCCCTTAAACGAAGCCCAGATAGGGATGGTCTGGAGCAGCAAATACGGCAAACTCACGACCAGCGACCAGTACAGATATTTCGAATGGCCGATCAGCCCGAGGTCTTGCAGAAGTACGAAGATATGGCCGCGCCAGCCAGGCCGGGGAGGAATCACTGGCCGATGCGCACGCCGGGGCCGGAACATCGCAAAGGCGAGCAGGGCCGCGCCTGCGAGCACCACAACGCCGAGAACCCAGGCGCCGTCCGTCAGGTAACGAAGATGGCCCGGCAGGCGGACGAAGCGCAGCGTCAGCACCAGGCACAAGCTCAACCAGATGCCGTCGAAGACCCGCTCAATCAAGGCGCTCGAAAGAGAGACAGAAAAGGGGACCCTGGTCCAGCGGCCTAGCAGGTAACAGCGCAGCACCTCGCCCGCGTGGCCGG
>JASHRP010000120.1 GCA_030037375.1 Bryobacteraceae bacterium
AGGCGCTTGGGAGTATTTTCGCAGCGACGTGATGGACGCCAACGGTTTCAATGCCAACACCGCAGGCACAGCGAGACCGTCGTTTACCAGGAACCAGTTTGGATTCCAAGGAGGCGGGCCGGTAGACATCCCCAAGGTCTACAACGGACACAACAAGACTTTCTTCTTCTTTTCCTACGAGGAGCTTCTCGACAGCAGTCCCGGCACCGGCTTCACGACCACCGTGCCCACTGCCCTGGAGGAGACCGGCAATTTCTCCAAGACAATCAATAGCAACGGCGCGCTGAACGTTATCTACGATCCGTCCTCTCTATCTAACGGCGTTCGCACGCCGTTTCCCAACAACATCATTCCAGCCTCGCGACTCAATCCTGTAGGGATGGCGTTGCTCGCGCTGTATCCGGCGCCCAACAAGACCGGCGTGGGCGGCAGCGATCAGAACAACTTTTTTTCGGATGCTCCCAACACGGACCGCAACTACACCTACGATATCCGCATCGACCACAAGTTCTCCGACACGCAGAGCATCTTCGGCCACGTGGACGAATTCAACGACCATATTCTCTACGGGCAGGTGTTCGGAAACCCGAGTCTGACTCCGAACAATTCGAACGATTACATTCCCGGACGCAACATCATGCTCGATCACACCTGGGTAATCTCACCGACTTTGATCTTCGAGCATCATGGCTCCTGGGCGCACATGGAATCGCATCGCCAGTCTGTCGATCCGCTGGGTACTTCTCAGTACGGCATTCCCCTCTCGGCGGCGCCGGGCTTGACGTCGAGCTTTACCCCCCAGATCGAGGCCACCACCAACCAGCTCGGCGAACTCGGCAACTCAGAACCTTACGAGCGAAACCCCAACTCGGTCTACCAATATGCCGCCTCCATGACGTGGCTCAAGGGCATTCACACGGTAAAATTCGGCATCGACCTGAGAATGTACCGCGACCAGCTCTATGATCCGCAATTGTTGACTGTGAACACCTCACGGACATTTACCGGCGGGCCCACTGCGAACGCGCCCGGTGGCACGACCGGAAATGCGATCGCCGAACTGTTGCTCGGCCAAGCCACGGTAACCAGCGGCTACGCGCCGCAGGTGAACTTCGGGCACCAGTATTACGCCGGTTACATTGAGGACACCCCAAAGGTCTTGCATAACCTAACCCTTACTCTTGGTTTGCGATACAGCGTTGAAGGCGCCGACGTGGCAAGAGACAACGAATTGAGCTATCTTGACACAACCAGCCCATCGCCGATCGCCTCTCAGGTTCCCTCGATTCCGAATCTCATCGGCGGTGTCGGGATTGTTGGTCTGAACGGCGAAAGCAGAACGTTGCAGAATCCCGGGTTGCTCCACTTCGATCCGCGGTTCGGTTTGGCCTACAGCCCTAATGCGAAAACGGTGGTGCATGCCGGCTTCGGGATCTTCCGGCATCCGACGGCGACTTACCAAACCAATCCCGCATCGTTTGGGTTCACGCGTAAATCCACCTCGATCGATGCCGGAACCGACGGAGTCACCGCGCTTTATAACCTCTCCGACCCGTTTCCGTCCGGCCTGCCAACCCCCTATGGCAACGACCCAACCCCTTTGCTCGGCAACAACACCGGAAGCGGACCTCTTAGCATCGAACTGGGGCAAAGCATCTCTGGGAATGGACGAACTCAGAGCGATCCCTACCAGATAAGCTGGGCGCTAGACGTTCAACGATCCTTGCCCGGGGGCTTTGTCGCCACCGCGGGATACGTCGGGAGCGTTGGCGTTGATCTACTGGGCGCGATTCAGCTCAACCAGCTAACCGACGCTCAGCTGTCTTTGGGAAAGGCCCTCAACACTGTTGTGCCGAATCCCTTCTATGGTGTCATCACTGACTCCAGCTCCTTGCTGAGCAAAAGTACGATCCAGGAAGGCTACCTGCTCCGAGCCTATCCGCAATTCCTGAACTTTGAACTGCTAAACCAGGGCTGGGGACGCTCGATCTACCAGGCCGGCCAATTGACAGTGGAGCACCGGCTCGGCCGGGGTCTCTCTATGCTCCTGGGCTACACGTACAGCAAAAACTACGATAATGTCGGCGAACTTGGCACAAGCGCCAGCATTCAGGACAATGGCTGCCTGAAGTGCGAGTGGTCGATCGCCGACCTGGATCAGACCAACGTAATACGGCTCAGCACCTTGTACCAGCTTCCCTTCGGCCCGCGGATGCAATTTGTGCAGCATGGATTTATGAGCCATCTTCTCGGAGGCTGGGAACTGGGCGCGACTTACCAATACAACACGGGTCAGCCCCTTTCCCTCTCATCGCCCATACAGTCGGCTTCTCTCAGCACCACTTCAGTGATGCGTCCGACGCTGGTACCTGGCGAAAGCATCACTCAGACAGTGGTCAATCCAAAAACCGGCGAGGTGTCCAGCTTCAACCCCGCGGCATTTACTGAGACGGCGCCGTATGCCTTCGGGAACGCCCCGCGATACCTGTCGAGTGTGCGATATCCGTCCCTCACGGACCTCGACGCGACTCTCCAGAGAAAGATCTACATCAAGGAGAGAATGTTTTTCACGCTCCGTTTTGAGGCGCTGAATGCGCTCAACAACGTGGTTTTCGGCGCTCCCGACACCGGTGTAACAGACACCAACTTTGGCTACAACGCGCACGTCCAGTCGAACAACCCGCGTATCGGCCAGGTGAGCGCTCGGTTTACGTTCTAAACAGGCTGCTCAAGAAATCCCGGATCGAGGCTGGCGGTTGAACAATCGACCGCCGGCTAACCGGGATGTTCAGAATGCTGGCGAAAGCGTATTGCTGAAATTGGGCCGGTCACCGCTCGCATTCGGGAACAGTTCTTTTTGACGGTGCCTTCACACTTCAGCGACGGTGCGCGAAGATCGCTCCGATCCGAAAATCGAACTGTGCTGGGCATCGTTAATGCGATCTCGATTGCTGCTACCGAACTTCGAGAAAGAAGCAAATCTGCAGGCGTGTTGCCGGGAGATGGAATACGCGGAGCCGGGGCAAGCCTCGATAAAGCCTCTCTTTGCGAAACTTCGACAACCGCCGCTTCGAGGCCGTGCCCGAAATTCTCGCCGAAGTCCTGGGAAAGCCCTTCAGGTGGTGGAGATGTGATTGCTTCCGGCCTTGTCGAAGGCCGGCATCCGTCGGACCTCCCTGCTCTGGCGGCAGGATTTCCGATGCTGGCAAGAAGCCTGGCGTCCCGATCCCGGGACTTGATGGACTCAATCGGGCGGCTTACTTCTTGTCAGCGTCAGGTTCGTTTGCCGACCCTCCCAGGAGCATACGCCTCCCATCCGGAAACGTAATGTTCTTGCCGACCGCAATGCTCCCATGGTCCTTGCCTTGATACCCCTCCACGACGATCTCGGTTCCGGGCGGCAGGGAATGTTTGTTGAGGCCGAGCCGCAGCAGAGCGTTGGGGCTGCCCCCCTCGATCATCCAGTTGGTGACAGTGCCATCCTCGTTTTTCACGTCCATGTGAATCCAGGAGTGGGGGTTCACCAATTCCCATTGGGTGACGGTGCCGCGCAGCTTGATGGGACGGTTCACGTCGAATTCCGCCGAGAAGGCATGATGCGCCCAGACAGGCGCCGCCAGCAAGATGCCGATACTGCTGACAACAACTAATAATTTTGTTCTCATCGATGGCCCCTACCTACTTAACCGCCTTCTTCGCCGCTTCCTCATCGGCCACGCGAGCGCCCTTCAGCGTGTTGGGAAGTGAATAATTTCCTTCGTGGCAGGCATATTCAAGGATCGGTCCGTCCACTTTAGACCAGGCCGTCTCCGCGGTCCATGGCTCGTCCCAGGTCTTGGGATCGTCCACCGTAAATCGATAGAGGACCGTGTCCGCGTCGACGCGCGTGAGGCGTTCCACAACGTGCAATTTGTCGCTCGATCCATGAAAAGGATTGAGAGCCGTGAAGTTGGTGGTGTCGATTACCAACGTGTTGCCTTCCCAATGGCCGATCGAGTCGCCTCGGTATTGGCGTACCTCGGCGGCCAAGTGCGGGCGGCCATCGATGGGCACGACCCGGACGGAGTGGTTCATCTCGTTCAGGATGGCCACGGTCCCCGCCGATTCGACGATCTGCAGATTGTTGTTGTAGCCTCCTGAGAGCATGGGCACGGACTCCTGGGCGTCAACGATGCAACGTGAGCTTAGCGAGAGGTCCTCCGGTCCGTCCAGCTCGTGTCCCCGGGTCTTCGCGGCGATATCGGCGTTTCTCTTGCGCGCTTCTGGCAGCATCGGAGGCAAGGTCCCCCGCTCTCCTACGATCATTGAGGTCCGTCGATTCCAGGAGAGCTTGGCTTGGCCGCGGTCAGTCCCGAACTGCGTATAGTCGTAATGCACATCCGCGTTGGTTCCCGGTTCGGTCGGGCGGCCCTCCTCCAGGTTGAGCGCCACGCGGTCCCGGTCTTTCTTAATTAGCTCCGCCAGTTCAGCTTCCGTATAGAATTCCTTCGCGCCCAATTCCTTGGGCCGTTCCAATGGCGTGAGGGTGTTGTTGGTCCAAATTCCCTGAAGGTCGGCGTAGCCATCGGTGGTGCGTGGCGGCGTCCAAACCTTCTGCGCGCCGGCTGTGGTGGCGGCGTTCTGTCCCGAAGCGGGCGTCTGCGCACAGAGCACGGCCGAGGCTGTCAGCCCGGCGGCAGTCAACGCCAACGAACGATGTCTCATCCGGAGCCTTCCTCCTGAAATGACGGAGCGTCTCACTGAGCGGCAGTGATGGCGCCCCATTACATTGCTCAGCATAAAGGAATGATGTTAATACTACGTGAACGTATTTGAAGAACGGGCTGAACCGCCTGTCCCCGTCAACATTGTTGTAATGTGCGCGCCGTGACAAAACGATGGCGGGGATTATTTAACATACGTTCACGTAGTATTAACAACCGGGCTCTATTCTTGCTAAGTACCGTAGGAGGTCGGCTTGACCAAGAGACTCGTTTTGGCGTTTGTCATCTGTCTATCGGCGATCAGCTTCAACAGAGGCGTGTCGCCGTTGAAAGCCCAGACTTCGGTGTCCTTCAGCAAGGACATCCAACCGATACTGGAGCAGAACTGTTTGGGCTGTCACGGCGCGGCGATGCAGAGCTCCAGGCTCAACCTAAGCACACTCGAAGGCGCCCTGCGGGGCGGCGCGCGCGGGTCCGCGATCGTCCCTGGGCAGGCCGAGGATAGCCGGCTCTACCGCATGATTTCGGGCGTTGACAAGCCGGCGATGCCTCTGGGCGGCAACAAGCTCCCGGATGAGCAGATTGCAATGATCAAGGTTTGGATCGATCAGGGCGCTCACTGGGACACCCCTACGGTCGGAGCAAAGGCTCAGCCTGCCCCGGAATCCTCATTCGCGGCTTTGGAAAATGTCAAACTGCCTCCCGGCGCGCGCGATTACTGGGCTTTCAAGCTGCCGGTCCAGGCGCCGCTCCCCGCCGTTGCGCACGAGTTCTCCAACCCCATCGACCGCTTCCTCGAAAAGGCCCGCGAGGAAAAGGGCCTGAAGGTCGCGCCTAAAGCCGATCGCCTCACTCTGGTTCGCCGGGCGTATATGGACCTGATCGGGTTGCCTCCGTCGCCTCAAGAGGTCGACGCCTTCATGAACGACACCGCTCCCGGAGCCTGGGATCGATTGATCGACAAGTTGCTCGCCTCGCCGCACTACGGCGAACGGTGGGGCCGCCGTTGGCTGGATGCGGCGCGTTATGCGGACTCGAGCGGCTATGAGAACGACACGGACCAGCCGAATATGTGGCGCTATCGAGACTACGTCATTAAGGCTTTCAATGACGACAAGCCCTACAACACCTTCATCAAGGAACAGATCGCCGGCGACGAGATTCCCGACCGGACCGATGACAGTCTGATCGCCACCGGCTTTCTGCGCGCGGGTCCCCGCGTGCGGAACCATGAACACGCCAATCCGGCACGGCGCTACGACTACCTGGACGATGTACTTGGCGCGATCGGCAAGGGCATGCTGGGACTGACCGTTCAATGCGCCCGTTGCCACGACCACAAGTTCGACCCGATCCCGCAGAAGGATTATTACGCAATGGAAGCGTCCATCTTTGGGTACGTGGAGACCGAGTATCCTCTGGGTCCGCGCGAGCAAGCCGATGCCTACATGCGGAAGATGAGGGATATCGCCGCAAAAACGGCGGAGCTAAAAGACCAGATCGACGCAATCGACAAGCCTTACCACGATAAGCTCGCGCTTGAGGAAATCCGCAAGAAGTTTCCGCCGGAGGTGGTTCATGCGGTGGAGAAGCCGGAGGGCGAGCGGACGCCTGGCGAGAAGTTGATCGCAATCCAGGTGCTCGAGTCGGGCGGCGGTCGCTCGGCCTCGGCCGCTGCTGTCGACAAGATCATGACTCCTGAAGACGCGGCGAAAAAGAAAGCGCTGAACGATCAGGTCGCCGCTCTTAACGCGGAAAAGCCGGAAACGCCTCCGATGGCGTCGATTGTTACCGATGGCGATTGGCGCAGCGTGGAATTGGGCTACGGAGACCGCAACGAGGGCGCTTGTCCCAAATGCGAACTGGAATATGTGGGGGCCGGGAAATTCCTCGAGTTGGGACCCGGCAAAGGGAACTACAAAGTCCCGCCCTCGTACTTCCTGTTGCGCGGCGATCCGGACAGCAAGGCGTATCCAACCAAGCCCGGCTTCCTCACGGTGCTCACGACTGGAAATCCTCCCACGGAGCTTCCTCCTGCTGACGGACGGACGTCAGGGCGCAGACTGGCGCTGGCGGAATGGTTGATCTCACGAGATAATCCGCTGCCCGCGAGGGTGATCGTCAACCGCATCTGGCAGGGTCATTTTGGAAAAGGAATCGTACCCACGCTGGACAATTTCGGCAAGATGGGTGAGCAGCCTTCAAACCAGCAGCTTCTCGATTGGCTCGCCGTGGAGTTCATGAACAATGGCTGGAGCATCAAACAGATGCAACGGCTCATCATGACTTCGGAAGCCTATCAAATGGCATCGGAGTATAACGACGCCA